>NZ_JBSIUU010000020.1:0-46157 GCF_053654535.1 Helicobacter sp. T3_23-1056
TTGCCAGAGTTTGAGCCACCCATAGAGGGGTTTCCAGCTTTGTTTATGGTTTGTCCATTTGGGAGGGTTACAGATACGCCACCTGTGCCATCTTGATTGACTAGGTTAAACCCCACATCTAGCCTAACCCCTAGCGGATTTGTGAGATTTGAGGTTACATTTGTGATGGTTAGGCTACCAGAGACGGTGCGTAGCAAAGACAAAATAAGTGCCGCGCCATTGCTAGTGCCCCCGTTTCTAGCGATGATAAGATTGCCAATGGTATTGTTGCTACCTTGCGGGAAAGATAGCAAAAGTGAGCAATCCGCGTTTGGCTCTTGTGCGATTGTGAGGGAATCTGCATTCATACTTTGATTTAGCGTTAGCCAGCCTGTGCCCGTGATGATACAATGTCCCGTGTTGTTTGCACCTGTGCAAGTAAGTCTTGGCGTGCCACACGCTGCGCTTGCTAGAGAGAAAAACGCGCTTAAAATTATGCTTGCTAGAAATATATAAAAGATTTTCATTTTATCGCTTTTTTATTGTTATTTTTTGTATGCAAGGGGGATTATCGCTAAATAATCGTGCTAAAAATCATAAAAGTGCGATTATATCTAAAATACTAGATTTCAATGTAATTTTTGCATTTTTGCTTGGATTTGGTTATGTTGCTATCTTTTTATGTGCAAACTAGAATCCAATATTGAATCTTTTTGCCTATTTTATTTTAAGTTTTTATCTTTTATGGCATTACTATCTTTTATCATTATAGATTCTATTTTGGTAACTTATAAGAATCACACGCATTTTTGTTAAAATATTTACTTACTCGTTTTACAATTCGCCACTAAATCTATTTTTTAGGTTACTCCAAATATTAAAAAGGTAAAAAATGCGAAGTAATAAAATGCGATTTTTTTCGCTATTTTTAACAAAAATCAATTTACATAAAATCGCTTTGATTTTGGTATTTTTCGCTGGCATAAGTTTGGGCGTAAGTGCTGTAAATGCCAATACAACAAACACTAACACAAATGTAGATTCTATAAATGCTACTATGAATGTTAATACGGGGGGGGGGAAAAATAATAATATCGATGAATCTAGCAACATACCTCAACCATCTCAAACAACCCAACCCACGCAACCTTCACAATCCCAATATCTAAATCACTTTGATGAAACCCAAGACGAAATCACTTTTGATACCATTGATGTATCTGCCAATAAAATAGCACCCAGCAATAAGCCATTTTTAGAATCTAAGGCTAGTAGCCAAGCATACATAGATAGCACGCAAAGCATAGATTCTGTCGTGCACTCTATGGCAGGGACATATACCAACACTGACCAATCACAAGGCACGGTATCGGTAAATATTCGTGGCACAACAGGATTTGGGCGGGTAAATACAATGATTGATGGCGTCTCTCAAACTTTCTTTGGCACTTCGAGTGATAATGCAAGAGTTCATTATGGAGAGAATGGCACAAGCACAAGTTCATTTGGTGCGCCCATAGATTCTAGTTTTTTGATTAGCGTTGATGTGTCGCGTGGTAGCGTTAGCGGGGCTAGCGGTGGCAATTCACTAATGGGTAGCGCAAATTTTAAAACCATAGGCATAGAAGATGTAGCTGATGAGAAGCACACATATCGCAATATATCCGTTGGTGCGTTAAGCAAAATATCCTATGGTAGCAATGGCGTAGGACCAAGCATAATGATTGCAGGTGGGCTAAAAACCAAAAAACAATCCAATAACTTTGGTTTTTTACTAGGATATAGTTTTAAAAAAATCACGCAGAATTATCGCATCGGTGGCGGAGGCAAGATAGGCGACCAAAATGCAGATACAGATGGTGATGGCGAGATAGATAACCTAACACCATTTAACCCAAGCACTCTTACTCAAATGCCTCAAGGGATTTTGCTAAAATCAAGCTATGAGCCAAACCAAAATCATAAAATCCTATTTTCGTATCGCAAATATCTTAATTCATTAGCAGGTAGAAATATAGATAATGATAGCTACCAGCTAGACTACACATATACGCCACATAGCCCTTATATCAATTTTTCCGCGCTTTTTGCGTATAATTATGGTAGGCAAAAATATAATCCAAATGCAAGTTTTAATTCTTCAAGTGCCATTGCAGGCAAGACTTCTAAAAATAGCGCAATCACACTTCAAGTCCAAAATACTCTAGAATTTGCATTTACCCAAAATCTACATTATCAACTAACACTCGGCATAAATGACTTAATCAATCAATATTCACATAATCTAACCCTAAGCGATTATGTAGGTGCAGAATCTGTCCCCTTTCAGCCTAAGGGCTTGCAAAATCTATTTACCGTGTATGCGGACAATAATCTAAGCTATAAAATCCTTGGAATAGATTTTAACTTAAGTGGGTTAAGGTGGGATTTGATAGGACATAGAGGGGCTTGTGATGAAGTAAATATCACTTGTTTTCCAAAGAATGCTAGCACGATTAAAAAAGGCGGATTCAATTTTAACGCTAGTGGAACGATAAGTGCGAAAATCCACGATTATTTTATGCCATTTATAAGCGTGTCTGCTAGCTCTCGCGCACCAAATGTCCAAGAGATGTTTTTCTCAAATAACGCAGGAAATGCGGTAAATCCGTTCTTAAAACCAGAAAAAGCTATGACTTATCAATATGGCTTTAATGGATTCAAAGAGGGTGTAATTTTTAAAAATCAAAATCTAAAAGATAGCTTAGGATATAAGATTTTAGGTTATTACACGCGGGTAAAAGACTATATTTATAGCGAATCTTTTTTCACAACTGATAATATGATAATGTTTATAAATTCTACGGAATTAGCGACATTTTATGGTTTTGAGCTAGAGGCAAAATATGATAGCAAGTATTTTTTTACGCGTATGAGTTATTCGTGGCAAAAATCTAGCCAGCCTGTTAGCTATACGAGTATGGGGGAATTTCAAGGTTTTGGATATTCGCGTTATTCGGTGTTGCCGATAGATTATGCCACCATTGATTTTGGGGCTAGATTTTTTAATCAAAAATTTGTCATTGGTAGCATTATCAAATACACAGGCAAAGCAAGGCGTGTATTGCCAGATAGCACAAGCCATAGTGATTTAGTCGGGCCAGAGGGCAACCAAACCTACACTCAGCCACCATTACAAGATTTGCCAAAAATCCCTACCATTTGGGATTTATATATGACTTACACGCCTTTTGCATACATAAGCTTAAAATTTGAAGTGCAAAATCTGCTAGATAAAAACTACCTAGACGCGCTAAATGCGTATAATTCAAGCGGACAATACGGATATAATGCAAGTGGCGATACGATTTATTTGTTTAATAATTCTGCGCGAGGTAGGACATTTCTTGCAAGCGTGCAACTTAAATTTTAAGTCAAAAACTAGCCAAATAAGAGCGAACAAAAGCAGGGTAAAAAATGCCAAAACATAAAGCAATTTTAGGAAACTTTATAGGCTTTTTATTATCATCTAGCGCACATATTGGCTTGTTTGCATTATTTTTCTTAAATGAGGCTAGGCAAACTCGCTTGATTGAAAGTGGCACTGATGCGCCATTAGCCCAAAATAACACTTCTATGACAATGCTTTATACACTGCCTATTGGTAGATTTCAAGAAGTATCTATCAATGCGACAAAATCGATAGAATCTAACGACACACAAAAGCAAAAATCCGACAAAAATTTCCTAACAACCACTTATCCAAAAAACCATAAAGAGATGCCAAACAATGATAAAAATAGCAAGGAAAATACGCATAACGACAGCCAAGCAAGTGCGCAATCTATCCTCTCACAAGATTTGACTAACTCTACGCAAAAAGATTCCTATGCTAGCACGCCAAAGGAAGCACAAAATGACACAGTAACCACCACTGCTATGGGGGCTAGTTCTAATGATAAAATAAGCTATCAAGGTTTGCTTGCAGCCCATATCAATCGCTTTAAGCAATATCCTAGTTTAGCCTTTGCAAGAGGGCAAGAGGGCATTATTGTAGTTAGCATACAAGTTGATGAAAATGGCTTTGTGCTAACAAAAGCAATAAAGCAAAAATGTGCTTTTGATTCTCTAAATAGCGAAGTTTTAGCCCTCATAGATAGGGCAAATCCGCTTCCCAAACCTCCAAAAGAAATGCTTAAAGGCAATAAATTGACTTTTTCTCTCCCGCTTGCATATTCGCTTAAAGATTACAAAAAATAGGCATAATACGCGACAAATTATCATAATTAAGGAGTGATGATGGATAGACTATATAAAGCAAGACAAAGCCACCAAAAACTACCAACCCACAAACAAATATCATTTTGCCAACAAATATCAACCTGCCAAAAAATATCAATTTGCCCAAAAATACAACGCTATGTTGTCGCAAGTCTTTTTTGTCTATGTGTCTTATCGCAAGGCTGTCATAAGCCATTTGCCAAAAACGCATCTAACACACAGCGCATAATCTCGCCCTGCAATATAGAATCTAGCGCGGAAAATAATGTCGCACATAGTCAAAATGTCGTATCAAAAATCGCGGAAAGTAGCGCGCAAAGCCACCAAAATACACCACAGATTTTGGCTAGCCAAAACGATTTTGCTAGCTTGCAAGATTTGACAAAAAACATAGAATCAAATTTTGCAAATTTACGCGCTTCTATCATCTCTACGCAAAATCCAAATGAAAATCTCTCATTTGCAGATTTTATAAACGCTATCTCAAAAGCGGATATTCTACTGCTAGGCGAAAAGCACGATGAAAAATCCCACCACAAAGCCCAACTACTAATCATACAAGCATTAGAGGCGCGATTTTTAGGCTCAAGTGATTTGGGGCAAAATCCAAAATGTGCTAAGCGCGTATCTATCGTGCTAGAAATGCTAGGAAGTGATTCTGCCAAACACATAGATGAGGCTAGCGCACACAAAGAAAAAATCCAAAAAGAACATCTAAAAAGCGCGCTTGGCTGGGGGAAGTGGGACTATAAACAATATAAAGATATTTTAGAATATGTGTTTTATTCGCGTAGTTTTGAGATAGTCGCTGGCAATCTATCGCGCGAGGAAATAAGCACGATTTACAAAGGTGCACAAGAGCTAAAAGGACATCTATCCACCACCAAAGACGCAAAAGAAAACATAAGCAAAATCATCTCAAAATCCCACAAAACAAACGATGAAAACCTGCTAAAAAAGCTAACAGAAATCCAACAATATAAAGATAGACGAATGGCAGATAAGCTATTTCACTCGCCATATTTTGCGATTTTACTAGCGGGTAATTATCATATCACAAAGACATTTGGGGTTCCGCTTCATATCGCGGATTTTGAAGCGTCTAATAAGTCGCTAAACCCACAAAATACGCTACGGACAAAAAAGGTAATAAGCGTGGGAATGCAAAAGGAAAGACACCTAAAATCTAAAAAGCATAGGCAAAAGATTTTAAGCCATTATGATTATATTTTGGTGTTTAGGTAGATTTTGGTTTGATGTTTTTTAGATTTTGCTATGTTTGGCATTATACGCGCTATCAAGTGCTATGAGTTTTTCTAGTAGTTCTACTTGTGGCTCGCCATTTTTTTGGGATTTGGCATATAGTTTTTGGGCTATGTTTTGATATGCGTCTTGCAATGAGATTTCGCTTTGCCTCGCTTCGTTTTCTAAATCTTTTGTATATGTATCAAGTAGCTTTTTAGAATCTATATTTGCTTTGTCGCTTTGTGCTTGGCTTTTGTCCGCTTTATTTGATTCATTTAGCTCTTTTAGCTCATTTGCCTTATCTTTTTTGCCAAAGCGCGATTCAAAGCTCTCATATAGCTCGTTAAATTCGGCGTTTTCTAGCTGCAAAAATGCTGCAATATCCAAAATCACATCTTGTTCTTTTTCGTTTAATTCTTTGTCGCTCCACGCTAGCATTAGCGCAAATCCCACAAAATGTAGCCTTTTTTTATACTCGCCATAAGTATTGTCTAAAAACACTTGGGCTAGGTCGGAGATTGGCTTTTCATCTTGGGGGGAATCTATTTGTATAAAATAATCGCCCTCTTTTGAATCGCTAGTAACGATAGTAACGCTAGAATTTTGCGCCTTACTAGAATCTAAATTAGAATCTAAAGAATCTTGCGCTGTATTTGCTGTGCTTTTTGTGCTAGATTCTAGCGTGCTAAAATCTACGCCTTTTAGCATATTTCTTAGCATATTTTCTTGGGAATCTTGCAAATTTAGCTGTTTGATAAAGTTATGGATAAGAATAGTTTGCAAAAGGCTAGGGGATTTTGCACTTGGGTTGATACCTGCTTGCAAAAGAGCATTTAGCATACCGATGCTAGCACCCGCATACGAGTTTGCTAGCTTGTCCTTTGGCGTGGGAAGGGAGTAGGGATTGTCTTTTGGGGGTTCGTATTCTTGCTTTTCTTTTTGCTTTGTTGGGGGGTTGTGGGGATTTTTTAGGTATTCTTCAAAAGTATTGTAGAGGTAGTATATCACCACTCCAGCGATTATCAGTAGCAAAAAACTCATCATTTCTTTTTCCTTTAGTTTTGTTTGTAGTTGTTTGTGTGGTTGTTTTGGGTTTAGATTTTGTTTGTTAGCATTTAGCCCTAGCACATAGTCTAAAATCCTCTGTTGCTTTTGACTCTTTCTTTTAGCTCTTTTTTTTCTTGTTCTTCTCGCTCAAATTTTTCTTTTTTTAGTCGCGCTTTTTCCTCTTGCTGTTTGCGTGCTATGGCTAGCTTTTGTTCTTTTTTCTCGCGGAGTTTTTGGATATATTCCTCTCGTTTTTCAGGGGATTGAAACTTCACAGGATTCATCATCAGCACCGCTAGCACAAAGATAAAAAGCGTAACGGTTACATCGCCAGAATTTGGTGCTATCCAATTCCAACAAGCCGCGATAAATGATGCGATAAAGATTTTGATAAAAAGCTTCATTTTGCACTTTCCTTGACTGCGCTTTTGTGTGTTTTGTGAGTTATGAAAACTTTAGCAAATCACGCTATGTCAAAAGGCGTAAAGCAAGGCTAGGCAAAAACATAGCATTTGTGCTATCTATATCGCGATTGTATGCTTTGGCACTTTGACGCACTTTTGTATCAAATATATAACATTGCTCTACGCTATCTACAAGCAACGCATCAGCACCCAAATCGATTCCAAAAAATCGTATTCTAGCAGATTCTTCTAAATAAGAATGGCACTGCATATCTAGGACATCTAAATGCGAAAAATCCTGCGAGATAATATCTAGCAAATCTATCTTAGTGGCACTTTTTGCATTTAGCGTATTTATGGTGTGCGTTAGCTTTGTCAAATAGCTAGTGTTGCCTAGCCTAGATTCTAGCGTAGAGGTGGCATTTGGCGTGTATGCGACCATATTAAGCGTTTTTGGCAAGCTATTTTTTTTCGCGCTTGTGTCAAAATCTAAGCTATCTAAATGCCCCTCTAGCAAATCCCCGATATATGCGATAGGTTCTTGCTTTAGCCACGCTTGCAATGCGTCTTTTTTTTCGTGCTGATTGATTAGATTTTGCACCTCAAGCAAAGACTTGGCAAGTTTTTGTGCGTCAAGTATTTTTTCGCTTTTTGTGTCGCTAGATTTTGCATTTTTTAGCGCGTATAGTATAAGGTTCATCTCAAGGGCAAATTTTGCCTCACAAAAACTCGCATAATCCCCAAATAAGAGCGTATGTCCTTTTGCCATTGCTTGCAGGACATTGCAGACCGTGCGCTCTATAAACAAATGCAAATCATAAATCCTTGCAAAATGCCCGCCATTATACACAAAAGAAACGCCATCTTTTTTGCTAAGCGGGATAGATAGCCTCTCACATAGCTTTTCACAAGAGGCGATAAGCTGGCTAGATTGCTTTGTATAGCGCGTGTGGTAGCCATCAAAAAGCATATATTTTATCTCTTTTTTATCCACATTTTTAGATTCTAGCAAGACATTAGAATCTAAAAAATCTATAAAATCTTTTTGATGATTTATGTAGTTTTTACTTGTTTTGATTAGATTTTGAAGCATTGGAGCGTAAGATTTCTGCGATAAAAGCGCGCTTATTAGCCATTCTATATCCATATCGATTTGTGGATTTTGCTTGTAGAGTAGATTTTGGATACTTGAGTAGTTAAGCACGCCATTTTCTTTATCGCTGATTGTTTCTAGGATTTTGCCTAAATGCTCTTTATGATTTTTTGCGACATAATGCGTAAAAAGCAAAAATCCATCGCCTATGTATTTATCCCCGCGCTCATTTATCGCATTTAGCGGCAAAAACTCATAGATTTTGTCTTTCTCCTCATCGCTTAAAAAACACCATTTGCTTAAAATCTCATCATAGCAAGATTTCATCGCTTCTACATCAAGTCGCAAGTCTTTTTCCACAAAGCGCGTGCATAATGGCTCTATGCGCCACTCTAGCCCAAATCGCTCCAAAAGCTCGCCTATTTTTTCATCACCTAGCAGGGCTATGCCATTGATTTTTAGGGCGATATTTGGGGAGGTTTTTTTAGAGTCATTTGCTAGATTGTCAAAGATTTTGCCACCTTTTGGCAAGTGTTGATACACAGCGATATTGTGCGCGCTAGAGATAAAATCTAGCATTTCACTTAGATTTTGATTGGTTGATATTTGCCCCACACTTGGCTTTGCTTTTGTGCAAGTAATCTCGCATTTTTTGAAATAAAATTCATAATCCACTCTTGCATCAAAGCAAAAAATCTCTGCCCTCAAAGTGCCTATCGCAAATGTATCTAACGCCTTTGTGCTTTGTATTATGCTCATATTTTATTCCTTTTTCTAGCATTTTTGCCCTCTTAGATTTTAGCTTATAAAATCCCACACCAAAATCTAAGCTAAGATTCTAAAATGCAAAATCTAAATAACGCCTAAAAAAATCATTTTACCAAAAAACACTAAATCGTTGCTATTTTGAAAATATTGCTACTTTTGGGCTAGCCACCTCTAAAACCTCATCTAGGGACTCTAGCACCTTGCTTATATACTGCTTTTCTAGGGTTTGATTTTGGCATAGTGTAGCTAGATTTTGCTCTAAGACAATATAGCTAGCTTTTGTGTAGCTAGCGTTTATGTGTCCCCCCCCCCTAGTAACCAACGATTCATATCTTTTTTGCCATATAAAGCGATAGTAGGAATCCCTACATTTGCGGCTAGATGGGCAGTCCCTGTGCTAGGGCTTATAAGGCAAGTGGCGCGGGATAAAAGCTCTACTATGTTAAAAATATCATCATTATTTGGGAAAATCACTAGATTTTCTAGCATTGTGTGTTTTTCATATTCAGCTTTAGCCTGCAAAAAATCGTGATGGACTTTGGGATAAGTCGCCACTAAGGCTATGGAGTTTTTATATTTATTGCAAATTGAAGCAATAATCTCAAAAAACCCATTTATGCTTAGGCTAGAATCCCCGCTTACACTAAAAGGATTTATCATCACTATGTGCTTTTTATTGTTTTGATTGGCTAGATTTTGCTTTGATAAGATTTGTGGGGTAGATTTTGCTAAAAACTCGTTTATATATTGCTTGTGAGTGGGATTTGTGCGGAGTCTCATAGCAGAGGAGCTAAAATCTAGGCTAGAGATTTTTTCATCATAGATTTTAGGATTTATAAGCCGCACAAACAGGCACAAAATCTCTTCAAATGATTTTGTTTGATAGCTTTTGATAGCATACACAGGCAAAGTCTTGCACTTTAGTGAAAAAAGACTATCAAACTTTAGAGCGCAAAAGATTTTTTTGGCATTTGTGGCTTTTGCTAGCTTGATATTTCGCGCTCTAGGAGAGCCTATGATTAGATAATCTAAGCTATGCTTGTTAAACTCATTTATTAGATTTTGCTCTTGCTTTTTGTATTGTGCTATCTCTTGGGTGGTTTTTTGGTATTTTTTCTCACAAATGTGTGGATTTTTGTCCTCATATTCATTTAGTATGTAGCCTTGTTTGATATTTGGCAAAATGACTATCTCATCGATAAAACTAAAATCTTTGCATAGATTTTGCGCAATTTTTGCGCCAAATAGCACGCATTTTGCACCAAAAATCTCTTTTGCTACAAACAAAGCCTTGCTAGAGATTATCGTATCGCCTATGCCCTCCCCTATGCAGATAAGGCCGACTTTTATGTCTTTGTGTTGCTTTGACATAGCTGTTAGATTTTGCTATTTTTTTAGCGAGGATTTTAGGCTTTTTAGTAGCTCTAGATTTTCATCACTAGAGATAATCGCTTTTAGCGAGTCTAGCTCATCGCTATTTAGCTCTTTTATGTCGGCTAGCTGTTCTTCTGCTTGGAGTTTTTCTTGTGAAAAAACCTGCTTAGCATCAAGCCTCATAAATGCCACGACTTCCATATCTTGCGTGTTGTTTGTGGTGATTTGATAGATTCCGCGAATCTCTACGCTGACTTTGCTTACTACATTATCACTGCCAAATCCCGCCGCAAAATGCACATATCCGTCATTTTGCAACGGGTGCAAACCATCGCTAAAGATTTCCAAACTCTCAAATGTATCATACGCAATAGCAAATTTTACCCCAGAGCCAAAGCCTTTTAGCACTTCCTCGCTCAAAGGCGGCTCAAAGCTAACCCTCTCCATATCACACACGATAGAAAAAAACTGCCCCTTTTGCTTAAAAAACTCTATAAGCCTTGCGCAAAAGGCATTATAGATTCCATTAAATTCCGCAGTAGAATTCATTTTGTGCCTTTTTGCTTGCTAGATTTTGCTTTTTTGGCTGATAGTTTTTGTGTGAATTTGCTTGTTTTGTCTGTTTTTGTTTTGCTAGATTTTGGGATTTTGGTTGATTTTTTGCGGACATTTACTAGCGAATATTCCGCGCTTTTTGGGACTTTTATGCCTTGCTCTTTGCATAGGGTGTAAAACTCCCAAATAAGATTTTGCACTTCTTTTATGCCGATGTCCCAAAACGCGCTAGATTCTATATCAAATCCAAAATCCCCCACTAGCTCACTAGGGCTTTTGCTCCCACCTGCGGACAAAAATCGCGTGTAGATTTCGATGAAATTTTTGCATTTCCCGCTTTTATATAGCCCAAAAAGTGCTAGCACAAGAAGCTGTCCATAAGAGTAAGCATAGCAATAAAATGGCGAGTGGATAAAGTGAGGGATATAGCTCCACCACCGCGCATAATTTTGGCTTAGATTTAGGCTTTTGCCAAACATTTTTGCGTTTTGTTCTTGCCAGATTTTGTCAAAATCCTCCGCTTTTAGCTCGCCATCTTTGGCGTGGATAGCGCGCTCAAAATTTGTCATCACGACTTGACGAAAGAGGGTAGAAAAAATATCCTCTAGCTTGCCTGCGTAGATTTGGAGTAGCTCGGTGTTTGCGTTTTTGTTTTTTAGTTCTTTTTTTAGGTAGTCAAAAAATAGCATTTCGCCAAACACAGAGGCAGTCTCTGCGGTGGTAAGTGGGGTGTCGTGGTTTAGCGTGCCGACATTTTTGCTTAGCTCTTGGTGTATCATATGCCCAAACTCGTGCGCTATGGTAAAGGCATCTCGCCTATTTCCCGTCCAATTTAGCAAGACAAATGGGTGTGCCTTTGGCGTAGCTCCGTGGCTAAACGCCCCGCCTCGTTTGTTTGGCGTGGGGTGGGAGCTAACCCAGCCTTCTTTGATTGCCCTGCGCGTGATTTTGGCAAAATCAGGGCTAAATTTTTCATAGCTTAGTATGACTTGATTTAGGGCTTGCGTGTAAGAGATGGTGCTAGAAACGGCAGGATTTTGGGTTTTTGATTTTGGGGATTTGGTGCTAGATTGTTTTGTGCTAGATTCTGCAAAAATGGGCGCGTATCTATCATAGTCTTTTAAGCCAAAGCCTAAAATGCTAGATTTTAGCGTGTAGTAGCTATGGACAAGATGAAAATTTGCATTTACGCATTTCATCATAGAATCCACGCTTTTTTGGGTGATTTGGTTGCTGATATGGCGGAAACTCTCTTTGTTTGGGTAGTTGCGAAGGCGCGTTTGTATGGCTAAATCTTTGCGAACCATATTTAATATGTAGGTAAGAAGCGGGGTAGATTCTTGCAAACTTTTACTAAAATCTGCTTGGGCTTTTTCGCGCACTTTGCGTTTGGGGCTATGAAGCAGGGCTAGGATTTCTTCTTCGCTTTGTTTTTTTGCGCCGATTTTTAGGCTAGCTAGATGCTCATCAAAAAGCCTGCTAAACGCACTAACCCCCACGCTAGAAGTCGCAATCAATGCTTTTTCCGCGCTTAAATCTAGTTTGTGGGATTTTTTGACTAATAGATTTTGGAGATAAAAGGCGTATTTTTTGGATTTTGCGATAAATTTTTTGATTTTAGCCAAATCTATGTCGCAAAACTCTAGCTCAAAAAATACCAAATGCTCATAAATCTCGCTAGATTCTAGCTCATATTTGGCATAAAAATCCCCCTTGCTCGTATCCTCTGCAAATACCAAAAACGCATAAGTTAGCACGCGCTCGATTCTCTCTATGAGGGATTCATAGCGCGATAATGCACTAGCAAAATCCTCCGAAGATAGCTTATGTAGCCTGCCTTTATGCCTTGACTCAAAATCTAATGCTAGCTTTTTTGTCTGCTTGCTAAAGCTAGCCAAATCCTCTTTATGCGTAAAAAGCGCGGATAGATTCCATTTATGTTTAATATCTTTTTTTAGATTTAGCGTTGGTTTTTTTGTAGAATCTTTTGGGAGTTTTGGTAGCTTTGGAATCTTATAAATTCGCGCTCTTTGCGTGGCTTTGCTAGGTGTGGTTTTTTGGGTGGATTTTGTTTTTGTATTGGCATTTTTTGGGGTTTTGGTGGTTTTGTTTGTTTTGTTTGTTTTATTTGTGGTAGGCATACGAAATCCTTATTTTGTAAGATTTTGCAAGATTTTGATGAAGCATTATTGTAGCAAGCACAAAGCAAATACTTGGTTAAACGACATTATTATACGGTTAAATTTACCGCATCACATTTACCAACTATACGCGACATTTACGCCATATACGCCCTTGCCTGCGATGTCTGTGCTTATTTCGGGCGTGATTAGTAGTTTGCGTGGTTTGTAGCGCGTGGTAAGCCCCCACGCTACGCCCCAGCCTATCGCACTCCCCACAAGCACCTGCCACACAGAATGTTTATGCGCATACACACGCGAAGCATCGGTCAAAATCCCTAGCCCAATAAGTGGCAAAGCAGGCTTCCAACCATAGCGATAAAAAACAAATCCCGCCGCACTAAAAGCACCTCCCGCGTGTCCGCTTGGCATTCCTTTGTAGTCATCACAGCAGGGGCGTTTGGCAAAACCTACGCTATTTCCGTTTTTGTGTGCTAGCTCAAAACTTCGCTTTACCACTTCGATGATGCCCTGCGTGAGTAGAGAGCCAGCGGTTAGTTGCAATGCACCTTCATAGTCTTTTATCCCCACGCTTACGATTAGCACGCCCACAGGAGCTAAAGTCAGCACATCTCCTAGCCTTTCAAAATCGCTTTTTGCGTTTGTGGTAGTGGCACAGAGGGAAAAAGCGATAAAAACAAAGAGTGATTTTATGGATTTTAGGGGATTTAGCGGAGTTGTTAGCTTCATTTCTTGCCTTTTTAGTTTTTTTGCTTTGATTTTTGATTTGTGTATGGCTTGCGAATGATTTGTCCTGCATAAGAATCCAAAATTGTAGCAAAATCTATAAAATCTTTATGATAAAAATATCAAATATGCTAAATGTGCTTTGTGCGTTTTGTGTTTTTGTGCTTTTTGTGCTTTTGTGTGGCTAAAATCTATAAAAAGCAAATTTTGCAAATAAGTTTTACAATTCACATTTATTTTACAAATCTGCTTTATAATGCTTGATTTTTGTAGTTGCAAGGCGATAAAAAAACTGCTAAATATTCTTAAAAGGAGAAAACTCTTATGAGCAAGACTATGGGTAAGACGCACAAACTAAGGATTATAAATTTGCAATTTGTAAGACTTGCAAAGCTTATACGGATTGCAAAAAGCATAAAAAAACTAAAAATTAGCAAAAAATTTTGGATAAAACTGCATTTGTATTTGAGCTTATTTTTTTTACCGCTAGCAATTATTTATGCTTTGACAGGAGTGGGATATATCTATGACATAAGACAAGATGCGGGCGCAAAAATCACCAAAATCCCGCTAGATTCTATGCCAAAAAAGGGCGAGGAACAAGGGCTAATGCTAGCATTACTAAAAGAGCATAATTTAGAGATTCCAAGTGATATTAGTATAAGGATTGCGCGAGGGAATGTGAGTATGGGCAATGTCTATTATGGTGCAACGATTTTAAAAGAGCGCGATGGGGGGGTGGTTATGCAAGTAACGAAGCGAAATCTTTATGGCGTGCTACTTCTTATGCACAAATCAAAAGGTAGCAAGTTTAAAATCGGGGATTTTGCGTTTTCGTGGTTTGATTTTTTGGCGATGGGGTTTGGCGTGTCGTTGTTGCTATTTTATTTATCAGGGCTTATTATGACTTCTTTTTGCAAAAAAGATAGAATCGCTAGCTTTAGCGCGCTAGGTTTTGGGCTTTTTGCTACGATTTTGGCAGTTTATTTTAGTGTGTGATTTAGTGTGTGATTTTATTTATAAATATCCCCGCGAGAATCGGCTTTGTAAGCGTAGATGACTAAAATCTGCCCATCGCGCACTTCATAAAGCACGCGATATTTACCGATGCGTAAGCGATAGTGATTTTTCTGCCCTTGTAGTTTGGCAATGTCGCAAGGATTGTCATAAGGATTTTGCGCGATAATTTCAAGTTTGGCGACAACTTTTGGGGCTACTTCAGGGTGTTTTTCCAAAAATTTTAGCAAATCTTTGCCGTATTCTAACTTATAGTCCATATTTCTTTTTTAGCTCATCGTGGCTTATAGTTTCGCCCCGTTCAAGTTCCTTTAACGCCTTTTTATACGCCTTTTTGTCCTCTTTTGTCATTATGGTATCAGGGTCGATTTCCGTGCTTGGCTCAAAAGGTATTGAGCCTGTTTTTAGCACTTTTTTGGCAAACATTCTAAACGCCGTGCCTAAATCTAGCCCCATATCTTTTAGCATTGCTTCAAGCACATCTTTATCTTCACTATCCATTCTAAACTGCACTAACGCATTCATTTTATATCCTTTTGTATGGTTTTGATAGGTTTTGTAAGATTTTGTATGTGTTATTTTAGCACAATGGGTTTTTAGATTTTGCAAAATCCGTGATAAAAAAGCGATAATGCAAAGCCCAAAAATATCACCGCGCTAACTTTGTCGATGATAAAAAATACCCTATAAGTAATGAATTTTCTACAATAGCTAGACACCACCACCACGCAGACAAAAGCACTCACAAGCGACACATAAAGCACCGCAATGCTAAGGGCTAAATCTTTGTCTATAAATTGCGTAACTACCACGCCAAAAAATAAAATCGCTTTGGGGTTTGATAGATTTACCACAAGCGCATGCCAAAAGCTATCAGGCAAGGCTATTTTAGAATCTATGTTGGGAGTTATTTTTAAATCTATTGATTTTATGTCGGTATCTTTTGCAGAATCTAGGCTAGATTTGATACTAGATTCTAGCGTGGCGTTTGCTTCTTTTTTATCATAGGGTGTGCGAAAAATTTTTAGGCTAATATATGCTAGATATAGCCCTCCTAGCGTGCTTATAGCGAGTTGGGAGTAGGGGTTTGATAGCAGGTGCGTAAATCCAAAATAAATAATACCTAAATAAAAAATCCACCCAAATGCGATTCCGCCTAGCACGATAAACCCACGCCTTACACCAAATAAAATCGTATTTCTAGCCACAAGCAACATATCTGGTCCGGGCGTTATCGCCCCTATAAAACCTATGGCAAAAAGCATTATCATAGCGGTGTTTATAGACATTGTTGTCCTTTTTTAAATGATTTTGGGATTTGGGGATTTGTAAAACACAATTATAAATCAAAAAAAGTATATAAAAAATCATCATAAAATCTGCCAAAAAATGTGCAATTTCGTAAAAATATGTCTAAAAATCGTGCATTTTGACTTGGCATTAAGGATTTTTAGCAACATAAAGTTATATAATGATTTTAACTAATATCAAAGGAGCAACAATGAGTGAGGCAAGAGACATAACAGCGGAATTTAAGATTCTAGGTGAGTTTGCAGGGGGAATCTGGCAAGATGAAATCAATGTGCGCGATTTTATCGTCAAAAATTTCACGCCTTATGAGGGCGATGAGCGTTTTTTAAGCGCGCCTACAAATGCGACAAAACAGCTGTGGGAGCAGGTTTGCGCGCTAATGAAAGTAGAGAGGGAGCGCAAGGGCGTGTATGATGTCAGCACGGATATTATCTCTAGCATTACTTCGCATAATGCAGGCTATATCGATAAACGCCTAGAAGTCATCGTGGGACTACAAACCGATGAGCCGCTAAAGCGCGCGATAATGCCTTTTGGCGGGTATCGTATGGTGCTAAATTCGCTTAAGGCTTATGACAAAAAAGAGGACGCCCAAGTGGCAAATGTGTTTAAATACCGCAAGACACATAATGATGGCGTGTTTGACGCATATAGCGATGAGATGCTTTTAGCGCGAAAGGTGGGAATCATCACAGGACTTCCCGATGCCTATGGCAGGGGGAGAATCATAGGCGATTATCGCCGTGTGGCACTCTATGGCGTAGATAGGCTTATCGAAGAAAAAACCAAAGCAAAGAAAAATCTCACCCCCGATGTGATGAGTGAGGAAGTGATTCGCTTGCGCGAAGAAATCTCAGAGCAGATAAAGGCACTAAATGAGCTAAAAACTATGGCATTAAGCTATGGATTTGATATTTCTGCGCCTGCTAAAGATACAAAAGAGGCGATTCAGTGGCTTTACTTTGGCTACCTTGCCGCGATAAAGGAGCAAAACGGCGCAGCAATGAGCATAGGGAGAATCTCCACATTTTTAGACATTTACGCCGAGCGGGATTTAAGTCTTGGCAAATACACAGAGAGCGAAATCCAAGAGATGATAGACCATTTTGTGATGAAGCTACGAATGGTGCGATTCTTGCGCACGCCAGAATATGATGAGCTTTTCAGCGGGGACCCCACTTGGGTTACGGAATGTATCGGGGGAATGTGCCTTGATGGACGCCCGCTTGTAACCAAAATGAGCTATCGCTTCCTCCATACGCTCTATAATCTAGGACCAGCCCCAGAGCCAAATATGACCGTGCTTTGGAATACGCGCTTGCCACAGAATTTTAAGGATTTTTGTGCGCGGGTGAGTATCGATACCTCTTCGATTCAGTATGAGAGCGATGAGATAATGCTAAAAGAATTTGGCGATGACTACGCCATAGCGTGCTGTGTGAGCCCGATGAAAATCGGCAAGCAAATGCAGTTTTTTGGCGCACGGTGCAACCTCGCAAAAGCGATACTCTACGCTATAAATGGTGGCAAAGATGAAAAACTAGGCGTGCAAGTCGCCCCTATGCTAGCCCCCATCACAAGCGAATATTTGGACTATGATGAGGTCAAAGGGCGGCTAGATATTGTGCTTGATTGGCTAGCGCGACTCTATATCAACACGCTTAATGTCATTCACTATATGCACGATAAATACTGCTATGAACGAATCGAAATGGCACTCCACAACGAAGAAGTGGTGCGCACTATGGCGGGGGGTATCGCAGGGCTTAGCGTGATAGCGGACTCTCTAAGCGCGATAAAATACGCCCGCGTGAAGCCTATCCGCAACGAAGCGGGATTGGCGGTGGATTTTGAGATTGCAGGGGATTATCCAAAGTATGGCAACGATGATGATAGGGTGGATAGTATCGCGGTGGATTTGGTAAAGAGCTTCTCCCAAAAGCTAGCCCTCCACCCCACTTATCGAGAATCCACCCCCACAATGAGCGTGCTAACCATAACCTCAAATGTCGTCTATGGTAAGAAAACAGGCTCTACGCCCGATGGTAGAAAAGCAGGAGAGCCATTTGCCCCAGGGGCAAACCCTATGCACGGGCGCGATACAAACGGCTGTGTGGCGAGCTTTTGCTCTGTGGCAAAACTGCCCTTTAAATACTCAAAAGATGGGATTTCAAATACATTTTCTATCGTGCCAAGTGCGCTAGGGAGTGAGCGTAAAGCGCAAGAGCAAAATCTTGTATCGCTAATGGATGGGTATTTCGCCGATGAGGGCTATCATCTCAATGTCAATGTGCTGCAAAAAGATATGCTAAAAGACGCGATGGAGCACCCCGAGAAATACCCGCAATTAACAATTCGTGTGAGTGGCTATGCGGTGAATTTCATAAAACTCACAAAAGAGCAACAACTCGATGTCATCTCAAGGACATTCCACGAGAAGATGTAGGGCTTTTGTGGGTGAGGGGTTGTCGTTAGTTTCGGTATTGCAAGCGTTGCATTTTAGTGCGACGCGTGGCAATCTATCGCGCTATCATTGCGAGATTTTGGGATTTTGTCAAAAAGGCTAGATTTGTGGCAATCCATCATTTGTCATTGCGAGAAGTCGGCACGACTTCGTGGCATCTAGCTCTTTGTCATATTGAGGCTTTGCAAAAGCCGAAATATCCCTGCAAATAGACTACCGCGCATTGCATTACAATGCTAGCAATGACAAATAGCATTTATTGTCGTATTGAGGTTTCGCAGAAACCGAAATATCTTTTAGAATCTAGAATTTAAATTCTAGATTCTAAGGTTGGTTTGCGCGGTTTTGTATGTTTTGCTCGACTTTGGATTTGGCGGATTCTAGCAAGGATTTTGATTTTGCACGCAGGGCGAAACTTTTTTGGATTTTACAAGCGATTTGCTCTTGCGTGGCGGTGTCTATTTTTGGGATTAGGATATTTAAAATGTCGCTACTTGAAATGTTTGTTTGCACCCCGCCTGTGCCGACTCTCTCAAATTGCAATTTGCAAAAAATAGAATTTAAAAGCAACACAAGCACTTCACCATTAAAATCTTTTATGACAATTTTTAAGATTCGCTGATTTGCCATCGCTTCTATATTTTCTCGAATCACGCACGAAAGCCCTATGCTACCTGACATTGAGATTAAAATATCGCCTTGTTTTACTTTATCTTTTGGGCTTAAATCCTTTGCGCTGTTTTTTAGATAAACGGCGTTGCTCATATCCAAATCCGCGTTTTTAATGTTAGCGATTCTAATAAGTGCCAAATCGCCATTTTCTAGGTAGTCATCGCTTAAAAAGGCAAATCCGCCCGAATAATCCAAAACTAAATCCCGCAATTTGCAATAACCGCCATTATAGCCCTTGATTTTGCACTCTATGGTGTCATATTTGGTTTGGTAATATTCGCTATCAAGGCGTCCGCTTACGCCGTAGCCCTGCGATAGTGGGCGGATAGAGAGATTTAAATGCGGGTATTTGCACACTATGCGCTCTATGTTGTCATTCTGAGCGAGTGAAACGAGCGAAGAATCTCTATCTTTATCATATTGAGCGTTTGGCGAAATATCTCTCTTAAAATTATTTGAGATACTTCGGGCTTCGCCCTCAGTATGACAAGATAAGGTGTCATCGCAAGTCGATTTATCGGCGTGGTAATCTATTTTTTCTTGTGGATTTACCCACCCCCTACCCCCCTCCGCAAGGGAGGGGGGACAAGAGAAAGCCCCTCCCCTTGCGGGAGGGGTTTGGGGTGGGGTATTTATCACAAAGGCGGGGGAATGTGCCGAATCCGTCATTGCGAGATTTTGCGTAGCAAAATCGTGGCAATCCACCGCGCCGTCATTGCGAGAATCTAGGCTTTTGTCAAAAAGACTAGATTCGTGGCAATCTATGTTTTTGTTTTGGATTGCTTGGGCTTTTTCAAAGCCTCGCAATGACGATTTGTCGCAAAGCAAAGATTCAAGCGGATTGTGCGAATCTAACCCCAAAGATTCATATAAAAGCCACTCCGCTTCTTTGTAAAGAGCCTTTGAATCCTCCAACGCCTTATGTGAATCTTGGACTAAATGTTGGATTTCTAATTGAAAATCTTGCGGAAATTGGGGGACTTTGATTTTTGCTACTTGAATATTATTTAGATATTCTTGCGCTGTTTGAGTTGCTAATCTAAAAATTTGATATTGTCCATAATAAGTATCTAAAAATGTAGCCACAAAATATGGATTAAATTTTTCATTTTTAATAGAAACTTTTGCTATGTTTTGATTTATGTTGGCTTCTACAATATTTTCTTTGACAAATCCAATTTTTCCTAATGTTGCGCCAATTATTGCAATTAAAATGTCCTTATATTTCACTTTTGAGCGTGATAAAGTATTATGAAATTCTTGCTTTACATATTGTTTAGGGTCGGTATCTAAAAGGTCAAAATCTTGTGAGCGAAAAAATGGTATTCCTTGATTTTCAAATTCTCCATTTTCTGGCGTTGAACCATTGCATATTTTTTCGGTTATTTGCCCCAAAATTTCGCAATTTAAATTTAAAAGCGTTGCTTCATTTTCCAAATACTCTTTTTTAAAATACTCGCTATCAATGCGATTAGATTCATTGTCCTTTTGCACTTGGGAGAGTGAGAGGACGGATAGCTCCAAATGCGGATATTTCGCTTGTAAGGATTCGTTTAGATTGCGTGTTTGATTTTGCATTATTTTTTGCCTTTTTTAAGTTTATTTTTATGATTTTGTGCTAAAATTCGCTCGTTTTCAAGGCGGCACTTGCCGCCACTCTCTCTTTCATTATACATTTGCATTACACATTTTCCCCATAAGTTATCAGCCTTGTATCAAAACTTGCGATTAAGTCGTTTAGAAAATCTATGATTTTGCTTGGGTGGATTGAAAATATTGCGGATTCGCCGTGCTGATTGTAGATTTTGACGCTTAATCTTGGTCCCTTTTTATTCATTTTATAGAGATTCTCAAAGTGAAAAGCGCGGTTGCGTATTAGGCGAAAAAGTTGCAAAATCGCGCTCACTTTGTGGTGTCGCAATACCCTATTATGCTTCGATTTGAAGGTGCGCTTATTTTTAGCGTAGTATTTTGCGAAGTCAAAGCTATCTAAAAATTCCTCGCCAAAAATCTTATTGTGGATTTTGTAAATTTCAACAAGCCTTACCCAAAATCCTAGACTTTGGGTAGAGATAAATTTATCGCGCTTTTGGGCTTGAAACTCGCCCTTTGATTCTAGTTCGCGTGGTAGGGATAAAAGCCAATCTTGCTTTTGTGCGTTTGTCATAAGGCTATCGATGCGATTTCGTAGCACGATTTCTAAAATGCCTATTTTGTGTGAGATATTGCCGATAAGGGCTAAGTTTGCCTCGTGTTCGTGCGGGTTTGTGTAGTCGTTTAGTCGCGTGGTAGAAAATAGCGTGATAAGCGCGGAATGTGGGATTTGCGTCATTTAAGATTCCTTAATGTTTGTATGACTTTTATTGCAATGACGCATTTTAGCTAAAAATCTTGCAAAGATTGCTACGCGCTCTAAAAATCTCATAATCTATTCTCTCCAAAAGCTCAAATTTTCAGCTCTCGCAAAGTTGATAAACGCTTCGGCGATTCCGTCATTTGTCAGCCCATCGTGGTTAAATAAATCGTGGTCAATGATTTTATGCCCGTGTGAATCAAGCAAAAATCCGCCCTGCGCGTCTTTTAGGTAGATTTTCTCACCTGAATTATCCTTGCTAGGCTTACTCATAGTGGCAAAGAAAATGTTGTAATCCTCGACTTTGGGGCATAGTTCGCCCCCATTTTTACCGCCGTTTTCATCGACTCCGCCCCATTTTTGCAAAAGTAGCACGCTTGTTTTTGTGCCTGTGTGGGGTTTGAAAACATTGCTATGAAGCCCTATCACAGCTAAGATTCTCGCACGCTCTGCGATAAAATCGCGTATATATTTATCGCTAGAATTATTAAACCGCCCTTGTGGCAAGACAATAGCCATTCGTCCACCATCTTTTAGCATATTTAGATTTCGCTCGATAAATAAAATATCCCTCCCCACCTTGCTTTGTGCCTTGCCATTTGCGTTTTTGCCTAGCTCATATCGCGCTAAAATCCTGCTCTCTTTTATATCGCCTGCAAAAGGTGGATTTGCCATCAAAATATCAAAGTTAAAATCTCTATTTGCGTCCTTTTCTGCGCGGAGCTTTTTAAGCCTCCTCCACCCTTCAAAATAAATATCCCCCCATTCCTCGCTTTTAGTCCATTCCTCCCAATGCTCATAATCGATAGAATTTAAATACAGCACATTTGTGTGCCCATCGCCTGCGATTAGGTTTAGCATTTTTGAGACGCGCACGGATTTGTCATCAAAGTCGATTCCAAAGATTTTTTCTTTGACATAGTCGGTGCATTCGGGGATTTTAGCCTCTGCGGTGAAAAGGTGGCTTGGCTCTAAGCCTTTGTCTTTGTAAAGTCGCTCCCACACATAAAAGCAAGTGTGAATAGGGAAGCCACAGCTCCCACTTGCAGGGTCTATCATTGATTCGCTAGGCTTTGGGTTTAGCATTTTTACGCACATATCGATGACATAGCGCGGGGTGAAATACTGCCCTTTTTCGCCTTTGGCGGATTTATTTACTAAGTATTCAAAGGCTTCATCGATGACTTCTAGGTTTGAATTAAAGAGTTTGACATTTTCTAGTGAGCCTACGCATACGCTAAGATGCGATGGGGAGAGCTTGATTTTATCATCTTTGCTAAATACGCCATCCCATTTGTCCTTTGCCTTGCTAAAAATCTTTTCGATTTTGGCTTTTAGCTCAGAATCTGATTCGCCGTAGTTTTTAAATTCTAAATTTCGCGTGGCGTTTCGCGCACTTTCTAGCTCATCATAAAGTTTGATAAAAATGAGCTTAAAAACTTCCTCAAACACATCTACGCCCGCATTTGCTAGCACTTCATCTTCCATATCTAAAATGATATTTTTTAGGCTTGTTTTTTGCGTGCGCAGAATGTCCTTTTCTCTCAAATCGCTAAATCTAAAATCCTCTTGCAAAATATCTTTTAGGCTTTTATCACTTGCGGGGATATTTGGGATTGGCTCAAAATAATTTGGGTCTTTGCGGTGGTAGTAGCTGATAGCAGAGCCATTGCACCATACCGCCATAGTCGCACCTGTGGCGTTGCAATAGCTTTTTAGCTGCTCTTTGCCCTCTTTTAACTTTGGCTTTTTAACCTCGATAATGATATAAGGCGTTGTGATTTGGAGCTTATCCATTATGATAATATCTGCGCGCTTGACTTCACGCCCAAAATGCACGGAGTATTCGACTTGAATGCGCGATTTTGGGTAGCCGTATTCGCTAATTAGCTTATCTAAATAAAGCTGGCGGATAATCTCTTCTGGGGTTAGCTTAATCTCTTTTTGGCGAATTAAGCAAGTGGCATAATAATTTTGCTTATTCCCCCCCCCATTAGTGTTTTTAACGATAATTGTTGCCTCTAAATTTGCGATAGATTCCTCGCTAAAAAGCTCTAATCTATATTCGCTATCTTTGAGAATCTGTGCTAGCTGTGGCGTGTGCATAGTGCGTCCTTTATCTTGCGTGTGTTGTAGTTTTATGGGTTTTAAGAGGGTTATTGTAGCCAAGTTGTGCTAAAATTATGCCACAAAACTATAAAAAATCATTGCCACAAAATATGCCAAATGTCCGTAAAATGCGCTGTTTTGTGGTTATTTAGGAGTCATAATGCTAGAATCTATCCCCTCATACACTCCCAAAAAGCGCGGACTCATCAAAAAAGGGTTTAACGCCCTAAATGAGCGCAGGTATCTTAGCGCGATGAAACTATTTAGCGAAGCACTAAGCCTAGATACTAGCGATTTGGAGGCAAAAGTAGGCGTGCTTATCGCCGATATTGCCACAGATTTTCCCAAAAAAGCAGAAGTGTTTAACGAACTTTATCATATCTTGCTATCCACCGCTCCTAGAGCCAATAGAGCGGATTTGCAAAGGCAGATGCTTGATTTGTTGTCATCTTTTGATGAAGGGCTAAATGAAATCTCACAAACAATGCAAACCGAAGACAACCTAGAATCTGAAAGCCTAGATGGCGTGGCGTATAAAGATTTTCAAAAAATGTGCGAAATAAAGGGCTTTAAAGAAGTGTTTGAAAATCTCATTTTTAGCACAAAAGTGATTTTTACTTCGCGTGAGGATTTTTATACTTTCTTAAAAGATTTGATTGAAAATGGGTTTGAAAATATCGCGCTCTCATACATAGAGGATATGCCTCAAATCACGCGCAACAAAGATATTTTGCAGATTATCCAAAACAAAAATGCTTTAAGCAAAGAGCTATCAAACCAAACTAAAAAGCAAAAAAATTAAGCAAAGATAACCACATAGATTTTGCCCATATTTTAAAAGACATAAAAAATAAAATCCACCACTTCCTATGAAAATCACAATCTCAAAATCTAAAAACCTAGCACTACAAACGCTATACCAAAACAACAAAACTTTGGATTTTATCACTGATGATACAAGAGAGCTAGATGCCCACTCTTTGCTTGTCCGCACCAAAAGCAATGAAAATTTTATCGATGATTTTTTGCAAAAAGATTTTGCAAAAAACACCAAAATCAAAACCCAAGATTTGCTACCAAATATCATTTCCCCCAAAAAGCTAGCTAGCATTTTTGCACCACTGCCTAGTATCATCGGTATCACAGGGACAAATGGCAAGACAACTACGGCGGCGATTGTTTATTCGATGTTGCTTGATTTGGGATTTTCTTGCGCGCTATTTGGCACTCGTGGCGCGTATAAAAATGACACAAAAATCCGCCCAAAAGGGCTTACCACTCCAAGCCTTTTGGAGCTATATGCCCTGCTAGATGAATGCAGGGAGTGTGATTTTGTCGTTATGGAGGTTAGCTCTCACGCGATTTGCCAAGAGAGAATCGCGGGGCTAGATTTTGTCGCTAAAGTGCTTACAAATATCACAAGTGATCATTTGGACTATCATAAGACTTTGGAGGAATATATCCGCGTGAAAAATCATTTTTTGCTAGATGAAGAAACCATAGCAAATGGTGGTAGCGTGATAATAAACGCTGATGAGCCAAATGCGATTTTTAATCAAAACGCGCTTTATTATGGCATAGAAAACGCAAAAATAAACACAAAGCAAGTAAATCTAAAAGCAAACGCATATAGCCTAGATAATGGCATAAGCGCGCATATTAGCTTTGCAAATGAGCTAGAGAGACAGCAGGCTATTATGGAGGCAAATCTCTATGGCAAGCATAATCTCTACAATGCCCTAGCCGCGATTTTGTGCGTAAAAAGCCTGCAAAATCTTACAAACAAAAAATCCCCTACAAACCCTCTAAAATCGCTAGATTCTATTGTGGCTACACTTCAGCATTTTGGCGGGGTAGAGGGGCGAATGGAAGTGGTAAGCCAAAATCCGCTTATTATCGTTGATTTTGCCCATACGCACGATGGTATGGAGCAGATTTTTGCTAGTTTTAAAGGGAGGGAGATTGTCGTTGTGTTTGGCGCAGGTGGCGATAGAGACAAGACAAAGCGACCAAAAATGGGGCTTTGTGCGTATAAATATGCCAAAAAACTCTACATAACAAGCGATAATCCTAGAAGTGAAAATCCACAAGAAATTATCAATGATATTATAAGCGGGATT
The DNA here is from genome assembly GCF_053654535.1 of Helicobacter sp. T3_23-1056. Classification (NCBI taxonomy): domain Bacteria; kingdom Pseudomonadati; phylum Campylobacterota; class Epsilonproteobacteria; order Campylobacterales; family Helicobacteraceae; genus Helicobacter; species Helicobacter sp. T3_23-1056. Next base: position 25,639 of record NZ_JBSIUU010000020.1, read on the forward strand.
CCTACAAACGCGCTAGATTTGGGATTAGCCTGCAAAAAAAGCGAGGCAGCACAACAGCGAGAAATCATCTGCGAAGTGGATAGAAAAGTCGCAATCACTAAAGCTATCCAAAATCTAGCAGAAAATGAGATTTTGCTTATTTTAGGCAAGGGCGATGAGACTTATCAGATTTTGGGGGATAAAAGCATTCATTTTGATGATAGGGAGGTAGTCAAAGAGGTGCTAGCTAGCTTAGGGAAAAAGAGCTAAAATGCAAAATCTTATACAAAAATTTACAACAAAATCTGCGACAAAATCCACGCCAAAATCCAAGCAAGATTTTGCTTTGGATTCATCGCAAGATTTGGGGCAAGATTTTGGGGAAAATGTTAAGCAAGATTCACTGCTAGAATCTATGCAAGACTATAATATGGCAGGTGTTTTAAATGATTCTCAAACACCGACAGAGCGGGCAATTCAAACACAAACAATGCAGGATTTTTATAAACGCGGAGTTGTGATAAAAGATTGCACAAATATAAGCCAAGCTTTGCAAAAATGTTGTGAAAATCTAAATAAGCAAAATATCACAGCAAGCACGCCAAACACAAACCATCAGCCAAGCGAAAATGCCTTGCCAAACGCAAAATCACAAGGCACAAAAAATCAAAATCCACCTAGCAAAATTACCCCAAAAGATTTGGATTTTCGTATCCAAAATCCGCGCTTTTTTATCACCAAAAAAAATCCAAACGATATGCCAAAACCACCCATTTTAAGCCAATCTTTAGGCAAAAAACCTAGCTTTAGCGATGTGGTTAGTTTTTTGGATTCTGTATCAAAAAATAAAATAAGTAGCGATTTTTTGCAAACTGATTTTGCGCAATCCGATTTTGCGCAATCTGTTTTTACACAATCTAGCGCGCTAAAATCTAGCGATACAAATCCCACAAAAATAGAAATAAACCAAGCCCAATTAAACGCGCTTTTTGCTTCGCCATTGTATGAAAATCCACATTTTAGTATTACGCAAATATGTGATTTGCGTGTGTTTATGCGGGATTTGGAGGCATTATTTAGGCTAGAAATAGATGATGAAAAAGTGGATATTTGCTTTTGTGAGGCGTTTTGTGTGGTGGAGGATAGGGGGTTTATAGAGGATTTTTATGAGCAAGTAGAGAGTGCGCTTTTTGCGCAAGGCGTGATTTTGCATACAGATGAGGTTCGCTCAAACCTATCGCTAATCCTAGAATCTATCGCAAAAAATCCAGCCAAAAAAAAAGAAATCTTTTGCTTGCTAAAAAGCAAAAACTACACTTCAAGCAAGAAAACAGATTTTGTATTTTTGCCACAAAAAGAGTGGGAGACGCGCAACGGCGCATCTCCGCAAAATGCGGCATTTGGCGTAAAAGAAGGAGCGCAAATCGCAATCCTTTATAAGCCACTTGTAGGCACAGCAGGGCGCAATCTTTTTGGGGATTTTGCGCAGCCAAAATCCATAGAATCTACAAAACTACTCCCCACAAAGCAAGCAGATATTGACTACACTGATACGCCAAAATCTATCATCTACACCGCTAAAAAAGACGGATTTATCCAGCTACAAAATGGCGAGTTTAGGTTTATACAAATCCCGCGCACAGCCTTTAGCACGCGCAATGTCCCACAACTGCTTGCAGGGGAGCATCTAGACATAGAAATCACTTGCTCTGATATGGCAGAAGATGCCATCGGTGCGGGTGTGTGGTGTGAAGTGGGCAATCTAAAAGTGCGTGGCTGTGTAGCAGAAAACACACGCATAAAAGCAAAAACGCTAATCATCGAAGGCTCTACGCACAAAAGTGCGCATATCAAAGCCTATGCCGCACAAATCCGCACGCACAAAGGCAAGCTAGAATGCACGCATTGCGCCATAGAAAACCTTGATAATGGCGAGCTAATCGCCCATAGTGCCAAAATTTTGAGAGCAAATGGCGCAAAAATCGCCACAGACAACGCCACAATCCACGAGCTAAAAAGCAACAATACGATTTTGTTTGCAAAAAGTTGCGCGATTTTGCGAAACAAAGGCGGGCAAAATGAGCTAGTTTTTTGCGCGAGTGCTGGGGGTGGGTTTGCCAAATGGAGCAAAGGTGCAAAAGCGTATTTTTCTACCCAAGACAAAACCCTAAAAACACTGCACAAACTAGCGGATTTTTGGGCAAATAAGCAGGGGAGGGCTAGTGAGTTTTTGGAAAAAATGAAAGGCTTTAGCGAGTATCAAAAGCAAATCGCCCTAAAAGATGAAGCGTATGCCACAAAGTATAGAGAAGCCCTTGCGCAGGCAAATGTAGCCAATATCTTGCAAAGCAAAATCAAAGATTTGCAAAATCAGATTTTAGGCGTGCGCAATCAAGCTATGCTAAGCCTAAAAAATACCCTGCAAAAAGCAAGGCTTAGCATACAAGAAAAATGGGGGTATGATAATTATGCGATTTTGGTAAAACCTAGTATGAGCGTGTTTGAATCTAGTAAGATTTCTAGCGAGGATAGCGGGGGGTTTTTTAGCAGCGAGGGGTTAGAAAAGGATTTTGAAGTAGCGTTTGAGATGCTAAGCGCGGATAATACGCTAGATAAACTAGAGCTACAAGAGGGGCAGAGGGGGGAAAATGATATGCAAAATGGCAGACAAAATGGCGAGCAAATAATGCTAGAAAATTTCAAATTAAAGGTGGTGTAAATGATTTGTGGGATAATCGGCAATGTGATAGAGATTGGCGCGATGAGCGTGGAGATAGAAGCAAATGGCGTGGTATATGAGCTAGCCATTAGCGTGCAAACAAGTGCTAGGCTAAAGCTAGGTGAAAGGGTGCATTTGCGCTCTACGCATATCGTGCGCGAGGACGCGGAGCTACTTTTTGGCTTTTTGGATAAAATCGAGCAAAGCACATTTGAGCGGTTATTAAAGATTAATGGCGTGGGTCCTAAGGTGGCTTTGGCGATTTTAAGCACTTTTAGCCCGCAAAGTTTTGCCGCCCTTGTGCAAAGCAAAGATATAAAGCTACTTCAAAAAGTCCCGGGTGTAGGTGCAAAATCTGCGGGCAAAATCTTGCTTGATTTGGCTGGATTTTGCTCTCAAATCTTGCAAGAGCAAAATGTGGATTTAAAAAATGAAAATATTAGCAGTGAGGATTTTGGCGATATAGCCACCCAAAAAGCTAAAAAAGACGCGATAGCCGCGCTTGAGACACTCGGCTACAAAGCAAGCGAAATCAAAAAAATCCTCCCACAAATAAAATCTAGCGATACCCAAAATATCATCAAAGAGGCGTTGAGGCTTTTGTAAATACACAAACCTAGCGCAAGACACAATCAATCATTTACAATCCGTTTTTTTTTTTTTTTGTAGTATCGTTTTTTGGCATAGACGCTTTTTGGCAAAAAGCATAAAAACTACAAAAAGGAAAAAAATGAAAAATAACCAAATCCAATGCAAAAGCTGCAAAAATCTAAAATCACAAAATGAGTTTTACCTAATCGATGGTGGGCTTGGCATAGAGGGGGTAGAAAATCTACGATTTGAAATATGCAAAGAATGTGTAAGCATATACAATACACAAAACAAATCTACCACACGATTAAAATATCTAAAATGGCAACTTGTAGCCTGTTATTTAGGTGCTAAAGAATACATAACAAGACGCAATGGAATCAATGACAAAGAGATTTTGCGACATATCACTAGCCAAATATCCAACGGATATAAATCCTATAATCAAGGCTCTACCTCGCTTGAAATGGCTATACAAAATTTTATTTATCTATTTGATGGAGTAGATAGGCTTGGGCTAGCTGGTGGGGCTGGCAAAAGCAGGATAGAAGTGTATAAATCGCTTGAGGGAAGTCAAAATATAAATGAGACAATAAACCAAATACTACGCAATGACTATGTTATCTCTCAAAGATACATAAATACTTTGAAAAACATATAACAAGGAGTATGTGATGAAAAAGATAGTGCTAATATGTGGAATCCTAGCAAGTGTGCTAAGCGTAGGAATGGGCGAGATAAGTAGTGAAATGAAAATAATGGGCAATAACTGCTTAGGTGGTGATAAAAATGCGTGTCAAGCAATGATTGATAATGGTTTGGCAAGTGTAGAACAATGCAATAATGAAAAAAGCATAAATAGTTGCACTTTAGTGAGTGAGTTTTATAAAAGAGCGGGGCATTATAAAGAAGCGATTCGTTACGCTGAAAAAGCCATCGCTTTGGGAAATAATAGCGGATACAATTCTTTGGGGAGCGTTTATATAGAGCTAAAAGATTATGTTAATGCAAAGAAATATTATGAAATCGGGTGTAATATAGTCGGCATAGCAGAGTCTTGCCACAACTTAGGAGTAATGTATGATGAAGGACAAGGTGTGCGACAAGACTACGACAAAGCACGCGGACTATGGACAAAAGCCTGTGATATGGACTATGCTAACTCGTGTCATAATCTAGGATACCTATACTTCAAAGGACTAGGTGTCAAGCAAGAACTATTTATCGCTATGGTATTCTACAGCAAAGCGTGTGATTTGGGCTTCCAAAATAGCTGTGTTTTATCTCAGGTACTAAAAATACAACTCGAGCAATAAATTTGCCTCTGTCATAAAATCTAAAAAAATAAACCTACAAAAGAGTAAAAACTAATGGCATTTGTAGCTGATTTGTAGCTGTGGGATTCGCTATTAAGTAAAATCTAGCAAACATAAAAATTAGGCAAAGCTAGTTTTTTGGATTTTGGGTTGTGTATTGTGAAATGTAGCGAAATTTGTGGGTTTTTGGAAAAAGCAAAAATTACAACGCATAAAATCACAATTATCTAAAAAAATTTGACTACTCCGTTTTTGTCTGCCATATCTCTTGTGGGGCGGTGCTAATATCTGGCGTGTTTGACTCTTGGTTGTTTGGCTGATTTGCTTGCTTTGTCTTGGTATCTTGGGTAGATTCTGTATTTTCTTGATTAGTGTCGCTAGAGATTTTTGCTATCGCAGAATCGCTAAGATTTAGCATATTTCCTAGCCCATAGGTTATGCCATTTGCCACAAGAGAGTAGCCAAAAGGGGTTAGATGGACATCTTTTTTGGATAGCCCTTTGGATACCCACGCATCTTTTCCTCCGCTATTTTCGATAAACTCGTGCATATCAAAATATAGCGTTCCCTCTTTTTTTGCGACTTTTTTTACGGATTCTCTCACGGCTACAAAGTATGGTGCTATGCGATAATTTTTTGCTTTTCGTGGCTTTGTGATGACTTTTGGCGGTCCTACAAGCAAAATGCTCGCCCCCTCGTTGCATTTGCGCAAAAGCGCGATAAGCGCGCTATAATTTGCCTCAAAAGTGCGTGTATCAAGTGGCATCACAAGCGCGTCATTTGAGCCATAGACAAGGACGATAAAATCATATTTAAACGCGCAAAGCGTATCATTTAGGGCTTTTTGATTCCATTTTAGCCATATATCGCTTCGCGCACCATTTGCGCCTATGTGGGCGATTAGGTTGTTGGTATTTTTGGGGAGGTTTGTGAGATTTGCATAGGAAAATTTTTGTGTAGCAGGATTTATGTCTTGGGCTTGTTGGATATTTTGGCTAGATTGTGTGCTAGATTTGGCTTCTTCATCGGTATTTTCTAGCGCATTTTGCGTGCTAGATTGTTGCGTGGTTTGCGCTTCATCTGTATCTTGCGTGGCGTTTGGACGCATTTTTTTTAGTTTGTTTAGTTGGGCTTTGCTAGATGGGGAAGTGTCGCTTATGTGTTTAGAATCTTGGTAGATAAAATACCCTCCAAGAGTGGCATTTGGCACAAGAGATTTGATTTCTACGGGGAAGCGCAGGGCAAAATCTTGCGAGATTTCCCATTTGTTGATTTCTTTTGGGGCGATGCGGATACTTTGCCCGCTAGAATCGCTTATGACAAACGCACCTAGCGTATTGCTAGGCGATTTGAAAATGACTTTGAAAAGAAAATCTTGATGCTCTGGTGGGAATTTTAGCGTGATTTTCACGCTTGCGTTTTCTTTTTTTGCTCTTGCTACTACCCCGCCAAATGGATAATCATCATACGCATCAATGCGTGAATTTCGCACTTCATAGTCTTTGGCAATGGTTTTTACTAGCAGATTTTGATGATAAGTAGGAAACACAGGATATATAAACCCCACAGAATCAGGCTTTATAATGCTTTTTCGCCATTCGTGGGTTAGCGTATCGCCTGCGATGTGAGAGTCGCCAAATACAAGGATTTTTAGCTCATTTTTGCCTTCAAATGCTTTTTTTAGCCTCGCTAGATGAGGGGCGTTTGGCTCTCCGTAGTTTATGACTTTTGCCTTGCTTGCTATGTCTTGTAGTTCTTTTTGGCTTATTAGCGTTCTGGGGGTAGATTTTGGCGTGGAGCGGGCTTTGGTGGGTTTGGTATTTTTGGTAGATTTTGTGGATTTGGCACTAGATTTTGCTTTTTGGGGTGCTTTTTGGGGAGTTTTGGTGGTGGATTTTTGGGCTGGTTTTTGTGGGGATTTTGGGCTGGCGGTGGTTTTTGCGGGTTGCTTTGGAGGTTGCTTTGGAGGTTGCTTTGCTGGCTGTTTTGCAGGCTGTTTTGTGGTTTGATTTGTAGATTTGTTTGCAGGTTTATTTGTGGATTGGTTTGTGGGGGATTTTTGGGTTTGTTTTGGGGTGGTGGTGGATTTTTGATTTTGGTTTGCGCAAAGTTGGCTTAGCAAAAAGGCACACAAAAGGGGGATAAATACGATTTTTTGCATTATGCACCTCTTTTTGTTATATCGCTAGATTCTAGTTTTTGTTTTGGCTGTGTATTTTGTGGAGTTGTGCTATTTGTGGGTTTTGTAGTGTCTTTTTGGTGTTGCTCTTTATGTGGATTTTGCTCGTTTTTATGCTCTTGTGGATTTTTTTTGGAAGTATCCTCAAATAGCTCATTCCATTTGCGTTTTTGCGTCTTGTCTTTTTTTTGTTTTTTGTCCTTTATTGGTGTAGAATCCTTGTTTGCTTCACTTGCCTCACTTGCTTTATTTGCCAAATCCACCTCGTTAGATTCGTTAAAATTTTGCTTATCTAGTGCTTTTGGTTTTTTGGGTGGATTTTGGTTATTTGCCCTATTTTTTTCCCTATTTTTTACTCGTTGCAATGTATGCTCTAGCGACTCTGCTTCATCGTTTGCTATCCCATCTTTTGTTTGTTTGGTTTGTGTGCTAGGTTTTGTGTGTGATTCTTGCTTGGCAGTATTTGTGTCAAAATCTATTGGATTTTGGGGCAGGTTTTGAGGTGGATTTTGTGGCGGATTTGGCAATGGATTTTGAGTCGGTTTTGGCTGTTTTGGCGGATTTTGCAGGCTTTGATTGCTTTGCAGATTTTGCGGATTTGGCAAAGTTGGTAGAGTGGTTTTTTGCAAATCCTGCTGTAATGATTGTGGATTGCTTTGGGGCAAGTTTTGTGGCTGATTTTGGAGGGGGTTTTGTGATAGGTTTTCTAGCTCGTTGGCTGTTTGATTTTGGGTTATGTTTCGTGGTGTAGTTGTCGTTTTTTTGCTTTGGGGTTTGGCTATGGCGGGGTTTTCTAGCTCGTTATGTTCTTTATCTATGATTTCTAGCCTATCTAGCAATAGTTTGCTTAACGCCCTAGAGCCATCTCCGCTAAAATGAATCCCATCTTCTCCACGCACGCGAATGCTTTTGCCTTTGTCATTTTTGATATATGAAGTGTAGATTCCATCTGGGGCTAGGGCAGAATTTGCATCTAAAAGTAGTTGGCTAGCCTTTTTTATTTGCTCTCCATAAAGGCTATTTAGAAATATAAGCCGTGAGTTTAGCGGCTCTTTTCGCACAAAAGGTGCGCTATACCACACCACCACCGCGCCATTTTCTAGCGAAGTATCAATGATTTGTTTGATACGACTTGAGTAAGTCTCTACCCACTCTTCGCTCCCATATTTCATCTTTGGCATAGCATAGGGGTCATTTGCCCCTACCATCATCACTACGACATTGATATGTGGGTTTTTCACAAATGCTTCGCTTAGTGCCTTGCCCCAATCAAAAAAATGCGTATAAGTAAGTCCCGTGCTTTGTTTGGCGATATTTATCACGCTAAATCCGCGCTTTTTTAGCTCGCTAGCTAGCGTCATACCCACGCCCTGCATCATCGAATCCCCGATAAAAATAAATGTAGAATCCTGCTTTAATACCAAATTCCCTTCATCGCTGATTATGGGATAGCGCACCTCTTTTTCTTGCAAATCCTCTGCATTATCTATGCCCATTAGCCTTTGCCACAATGACTTTTGGCTATCATCTTGGCTTAGCTCGCTAGATTTTTCTTTGCTTCCTTTTTCTTTTGCCTCTTCTAATGACTGCAAAAGGGCTAAATCCTCCACACTTGGCAATAGCGCATTTCTAGCATTATCAAGCCATATTTTTGGTCTGCCTATTAGCTCTAAAAATCCATCATTTGTATCAAAAAGCTCGATATGATATTTTTGCTCGACATAAGAGTAAATGCTCGCATTCATAACCAAAGCCACAAGGATAAAGCTAGCGATAATAGTGAGGATAAAATCATAGATTCTCATTTCTTGCTCCGCTATGGCTTAAAAATTTGCATAAATAAAGTTTGGAATCCCATCAGGCATAAAGCTAAACGCCACAAGCCAAATCAACGCTAGCAAAAATGGCTTTACAAGAGGGGGGATTTTATACAGCGCGTAGATACAGCTTCGTTTTAGATTTTGCATTTTTGGATACAGGGCAAACAATGCTAGCCCCAAAAGCGCGATACAAATCTCAAAAAGCGAAATGGGTTTGGAGAGATTTTCCCAAAACGCGCTTAAAAATCCAAGTGATTCATCTAGCTCCCTAAATCGAAAAAACACCCACGCAAAAGTTACAAAACTAAATGTGCAAAATGAGCTAAGAAAAATCCCAAACTTACTAGAGCCAAAAAATCCGCCAAGACGCCCATTATGCGTGGAATCTTTGTTTGTAGATTTTGATTTAGCAAAATCTTTTTTGGTGGAATTGATAGAATCTTTTTTGTGTGCGTCATTATCGTTTTTGGCAGTGGTGGTTTTGGTGAGGGTTTTGGTGGGGGTTTTGCTAGATTTTGCGCTTTGCGAAGTTAGCAGGGGAGGGCGAAAAATGCGAAGTGTATTTAGCCACACTAGCCCTGCTCCGTGCAAAAGCCCCCAAATCATAAAATTTATCGTGCTTCCGTGCCAAATGCCAGATAGCCCAAATGCGATAAGCACGGCGATTTGCGTGCGCAAAAATCCATTTTTAGAGCCACCTAGCGGGATATAAATAAAATCTCGTATAAAAGTCGATAGGCTAATATGCCACCTAGCCCAAAAATCTTTTAGATTTTTTGCCATATAGGGCATATTAAAATTTGGCGGGAGCACAAACCCTAGCATCAATGCCACTGCGCATACCAAATCCACATATCCGCTAAAATCACAATAAATCTCCACGCTATACCCACACATCGCTAAGGCTAGCTCTAATGAGTTGTGGTTTAGCGGATTTTGCAAAATGGGCGAAGAATAGCTAGAAGCATAAGTCGCAAAAAAGACTTTTTTGATAATCCCAAAGCAAAGCAGGACAATGATAAGGTGGGAATTTTTTGCCCTCCAAAATCTACTCTCGCAAAGCTGGGAGAAAAAGAAATCACTTCGGACGATGGGTCCTGCGATGATGGTGGGGAAAAATGAGAGATAAATCGCAAGATTTGGAAGGGATTGTAGTTTGGGATTTGTCTCTATGACATAGTCGGCTACTCCGCTAGGGCTTGTGGATATGATAGAGGTGGTGGGGTTTATGTTTGAGGCGTCATTTGTGTTGGTTTCATTTGTGTTATTTTCATAGGCTATGGTGGATTTTGCGCTTTTGGCTTCATATACAGCGCGCAAATAAGTGATAGATGCAAATGTATAAAAGCTAAGCCCTAAGGGCATCAAAATATCGATGCTTGCTATATCTAGGTGAAAAAACATTAGCAATGATTCAAAGCCGTCTTTAAAATTTGCGTAGTATTTAAAAAAGCTAAGATTGCAAATGCTAAGGGCTACAAATGCCAAAAACACTGCTTTTGACTCGCTTTTGGCGATAGCTTGACTAGCCGCATAGATAAACAGCGTGTAGCAGGCAAGCACTAAGGCTACAAAGACATTGCCAAGCAGAAGTAAAATCGCATAATTGCCGATAAGCAAGATAAGATTTTGGATTTTTGTGTGCGCAAAAGCCCAATAAATAATAAAAAATGCTAAAAATACTAGTCCAAATTCTATGCTAAATAACATTATTGATTGTTCCTTTTGTAGATTTTAGGTTTTGGCATTTGCTGTCTTTTTGCTGTCTTTACAAAGTGGCGTCTTGTCGGTATTTATGGTTTTTTTGCTTTTATAGATTTTGGTGGCAAATGTGATAAATGATGATTTTGGCATAAATGCACTTTTTGATGATTTTTTATGTTGGTTTTTTAAGATTTTAGATTCTATATTTTTGCTAACTCTCGCTAAAAGCACCATATCGCATTATCTTGTCGTATCGTTTTTGCAAAAACTGCCTATCTTTTAGGATTGCTTCCACACTTTTTAGATAGTAGGATTTGATTAGCTCGGCTGCGCCTTGCACATCGCGGTGCGCGCCTTTTTGAGGTTCTGGGATAATATCATCGATTAGCCCTGCTTTTTTTAGCTCATCAGGCGTGATTTTCATCGCTTTTGTGGCAGACTCGATTTTGCTAGGGTCATTCCACAATATCGCAGCACAGCCCTCAGGCGAAATCACACTAAAAATCGAATACTGCATCATCGCTAGCCTATCAGCCACCGCAATAGCTAGCGCACCGCCACTCCCGCCCTCGCCTATGACGATAGAAATCGTAGGGACTTTGAGCGTGGCAAACTCTTGTAGATTTTTAGCGATAGCCTCGCTTTGCCCCCGCTCTTCTGCGCCAATCCCCGGATAAGCCCCGCTAGTATCCACAAGCATAAGGATTGGGATATTAAATTTTTCGGCTAGTTTTGCTGCTTTTAGGGCTTTGCGATAGCCCTCTGGGTTTGGCATACCAAAATTTCTAGTGATTTTGTTTTTTGTCCCCCTGCCTTTTTCCTCGCCGATAACCATCGTGGGCTGTTCATCGATTTTGCCAAGCATACACACGATAGCTTTGTCATCACGGAAATGCCTATCGCCACAGATTTCATACGCATCTTTTAGTAGTAGCTCCATATAATCAAGCGCGTAAGGTCTATCAGGGTGGCGGGCTAATTGCAATTTTTGATAATCACTCATATTGCCAAAGACTTTTTTTAGCTCTTTTTGGTAGTCTTTTTCTAGGATTGCTTTTGCGGCGTTATCACCACGCATAGAAGCCATATCAATGTCATCTTGGATACTTTTTAGCTGTTTTTCAAAATCTAAACAAGTCGCCATTTTTTCTCCTCATTTTTTGCGATTTTTGGTGTGTGGCATTGTGGATTTTTGTATGTTGGTTGCTTTGGATAATGCCAAAAAAAGTTTCATTTTTGCCTCATTTTGTTTTGATTTTTGTTTCAAAATGTTGGTAGAAAATTGAGAGATTTTAGGGATTTATAAGGCGTAGATTATAGCATTTTTTGGGATATTTTTATTGTTTTTGTGGCGTTTTTAAGAGTGGCATTACAAAAATATTTTTAAACGCAAAAAGCTACAAACTAGATTTTGCAAGCGTTTAAACACTAATTTAAGATTTAAGGCAAACTCCAATCAAATGGCTTTTTGCCCATTTTTTTTAACGCCTCATCTGCTCTAATAAAAATCCCGCTTCCTACAAAGCCTCGTGCTAGTGGGCTAGGGTGAGGGGCTTGCAAGATAGTATGCTTGCTAGAATCAATTAGGCTAGCTTTGCGCCTCGCATAGTTGCCCCATAGCATAAAAATAATCCCTTTTTGCCTGCTAGATAGCGCGTGTATCACGCTATCGCTAAACATCTCCCACCCAAAATGTTTATGAGAGCCTGCGATGCCTTTTTGCACGGAAAAAATCGCATTTAGCAAAAGCACGCCTTTTTGCGCCCACGCGCTCAAATCTCCGTGTGGTGGCGGGATAAAATCTGTGCTATTTTGCAATTCTTTGTAGATATTTTTTAGACTCGGTGGGATAGGCACGCCTCTAGGCACGCTAAAGCTTAGCCCCATCGCTTGGGGGATTTGGATTTTGCTAGATTTGCCCTGCGCGTCTTTATGCTCCACAAAAGCACTTCCGTGATATGGGTCCTGCCCTAAAATCACGATTTTGACTTCATTTGGCGGGGTTAGATTAAATGCGTTAAAGATTAAATGTCGCGAGGGGAAAATCTCTTGATTAGATTTTAGGGCATTTTTATAATGCGTGATGATTTCTGCAAAATAGGGCTTAGAAAACTCATCGCCCAAAAAATCTATCCATTCTTCTCGCAAAGTTTTTGGCAAAACGCTTTGTAGGGTTTCAGTGCTAGGGGGATTGTTATGGGATTGTTTCATTGCCAAATCTTAAAAAATCTAAATCCAAATTTTTATCATCAATGATTTTGAATAATTTTGAATGATTTTGCATTACTAGGTAGCAAAAAAACCGCATATAAACAAAATCTAAAATCACAAAATCTAAGCCAAAGCACCACCGCTAAGATAATTCATCAAATGGATTTTTTGCACAAGCTGTGCGATGAGCCCGCGCATCTCACGGCTAAGATTGTCATTTTTTATCATCGCATCAAAATCTTTTAGGGAAATATTTGGCGATTTTTCGCTTAAAAAATCCACCGCTATCATCTCATCTGCGCTTAGCACGCCGTCATTATGGAGTCTTTGAGCCATAGATTTGAAGCTATCGGCATCAATAAGCGCGTTTTGGAAATATGATTTTGCCCTCATTGCTGCGCTTAGCTCATTTGATGGGGTAAATGTATCTTCAAGCCTGCTTAGTGATTGGATACTTTGGGGGGATTGGCTAGTTTGAGTGGCTTCGATTTGATTTGGCTCTATTTGGCTGATTTTGTTGAGTTGGCTTACTAGCTCTAGGGCTTGATTTTGCTGATAGTCTGTGTCTTGTCGCGTGCTTGAAGTAAAATCTTTTAGCGTAGGCAATATATCTTTTTCCGCACTATTGTATGGGATTTTGCTATCTTGTGGATTTTGGGTAGATTTTGTATCTAGTCCAAATGCGACATTTTGGGTATTTTGTGTGGCTTGTGCGGGCGTAGTCGCGCCACTTTTATCTAGGTGATTTTGTGCTTGGCTAATGTCTTTTGAGATAGCTTGGGCAGGGGGCTTAGGCAGGGTGTCTAGCTGTGCTTGTGGGGCATAGCGACTAGCAAAAAGCTCTGCTAAAGCAGAAGTATCGGTCCTGCTGGTGCTAGAAATACTGCTAATAGGGCTCATAGAAAAATCCTTTTTGGAGATAAATTTAAGGATTTTTAAGCAAAATATATTCCTTTTATCTTGCTTTTCTTGCTTTATATTTTGCTTTGCGTAGCGTGATAGTTTATCACAAAAAGCCACAAAAATCGAAATTTTCAATAGTTTGGGATATATTTGCGTTTGAGAAATGTTTGAGAGTGCAAGATGAGAGTGTAAAAAAATGCTTTAAGGCATATAAAGTAAGGTTTTGCAAGAAAAATGCAAAAATGACAACACAAGGCTAGATAGATTCTAGCCTTGTGGATAAATCTCGCGACTAAATTTGCGCTTGTATCGCTATTTGCGCGAGATTTTAGGATTTATGCAAAGCTACCTTTGATAGAATCTACCCACGATGAGATTCTAGATTCTGTCTTGTCATCTTGATTGTCCTCATCGATGATAAGCCCTACAAACTTGCCATCTACCACCGCTTGAGAGTCGCTAAACTCATAGCCATCAGTAGAAGTTTGCCCGATGATTTTGCCTGCTTTTGCTTTTGCGTAGATATGAGAGATACCATCGGCAAAAGTATCGCTATAAGTGTCTTGGTCGCCAAGTCCTACAAGCCCGATAGTCTTGCCCGCAAAATCGCCATCTCCTAGCGTGCCCAAAAAATCGTCCCAATCGCTTTGCAAATCGCCACTGCCATAAGTAGGCGTTACAAGCACGAGGTTTTTAAACTCTGCTAGTTTGTCTTTGCTAGCGTTTGCCACATCGATTAGCTCGGTGTTTCCTAGTGCGCTAGCTACTTTTTCTGCCACGCCTTTAGCGTTGCCGCCATCGCTTCCATAAAAGATTCCAATCTTTTCCATTGTATGTCCTTTCAAAGTAAAATTTAGAAACGCTAAATATGCCAAATTTTCTTAAATAATGCAATAAATCCGTATGTTTTTAATGCAATTTACCACAAAATCACAAAATCTTAAAACAAACTTAGCTGTCTGGGCGCATTTGCCTTTTCGCATTCACTTCTTTGCCCTAGTAGTAATCGCATATTATCAAACTGCTTTTCTGTCAGCACGAGCGCGCGGATATGCCCTTTGCGTGGCAAGTAGAGATAGAGTTTATCGATATGGTTATTTGCGCTTGCTACGCCTTTGCAGATTCTCATATATACGCTAAATTGGAGCATCATAAACCCCTCTTTTATCAAGTCCTTGCGAAACTTCGCACTAGCCCTTCTATCCTCTTTGCTAGAGGTTGGCATATCAAACATCACTAGCACCCTCATAAATTTCTCTTCCATTTGAAATATCCTCCACAAACGCAGGCAAAGACAATGTCAGCCTATCTAGCCTGCCATTTGCTTCTATAGCATTTACCACGCTTTGCACGCACACCACTACGGCGCGCATCAGCGGGTAGAGCTTACCTTTATTGCTTGCTTTGTCTGCGTTTGCTTTTGTGTGTGTTTTGACACAGATTTTGGCAGATAGGATTTGTGCTAGATGGAGGCGATTTTGCAGAGTCAAGCTTGCATTATTTGCGCCATTTGTATCATTTGTATCGCTAGATTTTCCAAACTCGCCTTTTTCTAGCATTTCTATCACTAGAGAATCCACAAATGCCCTAAATGGCTCGATAATGTCATCTGCTAAATTAAATGGATTAAAGCTATTGGCGTGAAAAAGTCCTAGCGCAGGGCTTAGCCCACTGCTAGCGATACTCCGCACGATAGCCCCACGCACGATAGCATAGCCATAATTTAGCGCGGCATTTATCATAGAGTGTATCTCATTTGTGGATATTTCTCCCTCTTTTTTACGGGCAAAATCTATTCCAAATAATGCCTTAAAATACACCGCCGCAGCTTGTGCTTCGTTGTTGGTAGAATCGCCTAGATTCACGGATTGTGCGAGATTTTCTAGTGTCGCTATTGTCTTATTTTGATTTGGCTTTGCTAGCTTTAAAACCGCGCTTTGATTGTAGATTTTGCTTTTTATGATTTGTTGCCACAAAATCGCTTTGGTTTGGTTTTTTAGCGTTATTTGGGATTGCAGGACGGACAAAGAGCGATAATGCCCCAAAAACGGCATAAAAATCCCACTAGGCAGATGCGAACTATCGCAAGAAAATACCGCGACTTTGTGCGTGGAGAGCGCATCTAGCAGGGCAGAAGTGAGGGTGATTTGGGGGGATTCTAAGATTATGCAGGCAATATCGCTTAGGGGGATTGCCACTTTATCGTGTTTGTCGCTTTTGTAGGGCGTGTATTGTGTATTTTTCTCATCTATCGTTGCGGTGTGCGTGTGCGTGGTGTGATTGTCGTCATTGCGAGCAAAATCGCTAGATTTTGCGTGGCAATCTATATTTTTGTCATATTGAGGCTTTTTTTCATTGTCATATTGAGGCTTCGCAGAAACCGAAATATCCCTATCTTCGTTTTGGGACTTAGATATTTCGCTTCGCGCAGTATGACAAATGGTATCATCATTGTGAGAATTTGCCACGATTGCTTTCAATGATTTTGGATAATCTTTTAGCTCGATGATTAGCCGTCTTGATTCTAGTCGCAGATGTGCGGGGCGGCTCAAAAATAGCGTGCGAAAATGAGAATCAAACATTTGCCTACCTTTTTATGCCTTATTTGTGCGTATATTTTTGGGCTTAGTTTTGTTTTGCATTGTTAAAATCTTTTGGGTGTGGATTTAAGAGATATGTTTTGTCTAATCTCTGGTTTTTCCGCACTTGCCTTAAAATCAGTCTTGCCAAGCGGGGATACTTGCCATTTTTCAAAGACTTTTAGATTTTGGATTCCTATGCTTAATCCTTTGACTTCTTGTGGTGTGGCATTTGTAAAAAGCAATTTTTGATTTTCGCTAAGTGAGCCAAAATGATTATCGTGTTTTTCGACACTAATTGAAGCAGTTGCAATTCCAAAACTCACAAAATAACACAACTCCGCTTTGCTCATCTCTTTCTTTTTCACCAAAATCAAATCATCTTTAAAAAGGCTAAAGCAAAATTTATAACTTGAATCCATTTCTAGCCAATCCTTAATCACACCCGATTTGTCCTTGCCACCCACCACAGCTTTGTTTGGTAGCACGCCAAGTGCGAAATCCATCGTATAGATAGGCACACCATAAAATTTACCACTAAGTTTATGGCGAAAAATATCTACCCGCACCATTGTGCCATTATCAGCGACCTTGCTACCGATTTGGCGGATTTTGCCTAGCTTTATGGCAAGATTTACACCCTCTTTGCCACCATACATTTTAAGCAGTTTTTCATCATTTACACTTTTGAAAGTTTCTTCGTGCAGCGCACCTCTTGCGCGTTTGCGCGGTGGTTTGGAGACAAAGATTTTGTTTATTTTTTCCTCTACCACTTTATGAAAATCCTCATAGGGCAGGCAAAATTTTTCTTTAATCCACTTATTGTTGAGTTCCTTTTCTTTGTTATACGCTTTTGTAGTTTCCTCATCTTGCTTGTCATACTCATCTTGGCTTATTTCGTTATTGTGCAGTTGCCATTTGAGTTTATCGCGCTTTTTGTGGTGTGTGATTTTTAGCTCGTTTTTGCGTTTATAGTATTCGCTAAACCGCTTCACCATTGAAGCGTTTATATGAGCGATGATTATCGCATCTAGAGCGTGATGCAAGTGATTGTCTCTGCTTTTGTTTTCAAATTCCCAAATACGCCTTAGATTTGTCGTAAGTGTCCCGCTCACTGCCTCGCAGTGAATCTTACTACCTTTTTCGCCACTTATCGTGCATTCATTCTCGCTAAGTTTTTCAAAACTCAAATTATCTTTGGTGTAGTTTAGCGCAAGTCTTGCCATATATTTTGTGTCATTTAGATTTCTATCTTTAAATTCATTTTCCTTGTCTGCGAAGTTTTCATTCACAACACGCTTGTATTTTTTATGTGGCAAGAAATTTTTGGCAAAAGATTTTATCATTTCCCATTTTTGCTTATCTTTGCCAAACGCTTCAAAAGGCGTTTGATTGCGTTTATGCTGATTTTCTTTGGCAAAAACCAAGACTTTATTGTTATAGCTATCATCAAAACTACGCGAATACGGATAAATATGGTCGATTTCTAGTGCCTTTGGGTCGCACAAATGTTCCCGCGTGATTTTTGCCTTGCTATACGCACAATACTCGCCCTGCTCGATAAAAAGCCTTGCTTTTAGGACATTTTGCGCATTTATAGGAATCTCATATTGTTTTAGCCTCTCTTTTGCTTCGTTGATTTTTTTGAGATTTTCATCTTGCTCTTTTTCGTATTGTTTGCGTGTGAGGTAGCTTTTGCCCACTTCGCGTGATAATTCAATATGGATTTTATGCACCTTGCCATATTTATCGTTTTCATTTTCTTTTGTTCCATACTTTTCTAGCAAAGCATTGCACACTTTGCGATATTCGCTTAAAGCCCTTGCGACTACGGGATTTGCCAAATACGGCTCATAATCTTTTAGCGATGGCAAGGAATTATGTTTTTCTTTTTCTTTTGGTTTTGGCAAAGGATTTTGCACCTCGCTTTGTGCTAATTCTACCGCTTTATCATAGAGCATTCCCTCACGCATATAGGGCAAAATCTTATCTAATGCCTTAAAACTTAAATTGATATATTTAGAGAAATTTAGCTCGCTTAGATTTTCTATTTGTGCGTTATTTAGGTTTGGATATTCTTTTAGTTTGGTTGTTATGCCATCTTTGCTTTTGATTTGCGCAATATCAGTGGCGATTTTATCTAACTCATCTCTATGATTTTGCGCTAGTGTGGCAAACACTCCATTGCTAGATTCTGTGTCATCATTTTCTTCTAAATCTTCGCCATCATCGATAGATTCATTTGTTTTATCATTTTTCTTTTTTGGCTCAAAAGCATTTCTAAATTTCACAAGATTTTCAAAGTTTAGAAACGCACTAGATTCAGGGTCTTTTTCTTTTATCTCCCTAATGGTTTCCTCGATATTTTCTTTTGCATAATCAAGTCCTTTGCCCTTGCCAAGTAGCGTATTATCAAACTTGATATTTGTGCTAAGATTTAGAATCTGGCGTAATTTTGCATAGCTTATCCCGCCATTTTCACGCACTATATCATAGATTTGCATTTCTTGGTCTTTGGTGTAGATACAATTCTTTTCTTTTGGGCTAACTTTTTTAGATATTTTGTAAAGAAAACTTTTGATTTGCGTGGATATATTGCCCTTTGTATAGTCCAAATTTTTGCCCTTTGGGAAATAGATATTACTTGGCAGGGCTAAAATTTTGCGTAATCTTGCATACGAGATTTTGCCACTTGTTAGCACGATTTGCAAAATCTCATTGATTTTTTCTTTGCCATAGACTTCGCCATATTCTTTTTTTAAACTTTCTTTTTCAAGGTAGCGCAAAGTGTTGATAATCTGCCCTAGCGCGACAAATTCCATAGCACTTAGGCTATCCTTTGGCGCGCGGGGTTCATCTGCAAAAAATGTGCATTTGCCGACTTTGTCCGCAAAAGATTTTAATGGTCGTTGCAAAAACGCCGTTTGCAAAATCGCAGATTCAAAATCTAGCTCTTTTATGTCGCGATTTTCGTCATAGATTTTGTATTTTGTTTCACTAAAATCAAAGCCAAATTCGCGTTGCTTTGTGAAAATAATCTCTAATTCCTCTTTTAGCCAATCTTGTTTTAAGCACCGCTCGTAATTTTTAAACTTATTGCGAACATTATTTTGTTGATTTGGACTTTGTTTTTCTAATTTATTTTTGTCCCATTTTTCTGGCTTTATTTTCTCTTTCTTATAATCCGCCTTTAAAGCCTCTATTTTTGCTTGAATCTGCTCTGCACTTCTTGCTTTGCCATAAAATTCATTATAAAGATACGCACCTATGGTTTCGTAGTTTTCTTTATAACCTTTATTTTTGGCTATGCCACCTTTTATGCCATCTTGCTCACTTTTCTTTTTCTTGTCTTTTTCATCGCTTGATTCTTTTGCGTGTTTGTTGCCATAGCCTCTGTGCTTGGCTATGTGTAAAATCACACGGGCAAATTCATCGGGTGTGAGTTTGTCCTCCAAAGCCTTTGTGCGAAGTCTATAAGGATTAACATCAAGTTTTTCAAGTTTCTCTCTGCCTTCTTTTGTTTTACGCATTTGCTTGCGCTCGTCTTTTGGAATTTGGCACTTTTGAATGTGATATTTTTCTGGCAACTCCCCTGCGGGTGAGAGAAAATCATTTAGATTTAGCCCAAACTCTTTGCAGACTAAATCTTTTAGCGCGTATAGCCTAGCTTTGCGCCGTGCTAGTCGCCTACGCGCTCCCCGCGCCTCTCTGCGTGGCAGGGCAAGCGAACTGCCATCTTTTGGATTTTCTGCTTTGGTGAAAATCCTAACTCCGCAGTCTTTTAGCTCCCCACCCTCGACATAAGCCCAGCCGATACTTGCTATACCTATGTCAAAGCCTAGCACTTTTAAGTTATTTTGCGTGGATTGCGCGCTACTTGATTTTGCGTTAGAATCGCTGAAAGATTGGATTTGCAACATTTTTTCCCTTTTTTTGCATTATTTTTTGGCATATCAAAAACTATTCCACCAAGCACGCATAATACAAAAAAACCACCATAAAACAAGACTAGAATCTATGATTTTGCGTTGTTTTTTTGGTTGATTTTTTGTCATTGCGAGCGGATTTGACAAAATCCGCGTGGCAATCCACAATCAAAAAACGAAAAAAGCGTTATTTTGAAAGACTAGATTTATGGATTGCCACGCGTTGCGTTGCAACGGTCGCAATGACGGAATCCTAAACCACCCGATTTTTGTTTGGGCTTAGGGTTTTTAGTCCAAAAATTCTAAAAAGCACTTTTTACAAAAAAACAATAAACAAAAGAAGTAAAATCACAAGAAAAAAGAATGAAAAAATAAAAAAGAAGTAAAAAAAATCTAGGTTTTTGTTAGGGATGGTAATCCTGCGGAAGAACCTAGAAAACTCCCTTATTTTAGTCGCTTGCTAATCTCTCCTATGCTATAAATATCGCATTTATGGATATTTAGATATGTCAAATCCTCTACAATCCCCTTAAACTCGATATTTTCTCGTAGGCTATTTTAGCATAAGAGAATTTAACAAGCGACTAAAACA
>NZ_JBSIUU010000021.1:0-46031 GCF_053654535.1 Helicobacter sp. T3_23-1056
AAAAGAGTTTAAGAATCTCTCTTGTTTTTGCCTCACTAATTCTTGAACGAATTATATACTTGTTTTTCATCGTGTACATCATAACTTAAGATTCTTTTATGTAAGTTTAAGTTAAAGAGAACCAAATAAAAACACTCATAAAAGCATTCATTGCAAAAAAAAAGCGAAAAAATCCTCTCCCCTCACTTTTTGTCGCTATCCAAATAACAACAAATAAAAACAAATAACAACAAAAATGACAAAACAAACTACACGACAACAAAACCTACACGATTCTATGACTTACAAATTTTGAATAATTATCCAAAATCAGCCCATCTTTGCCACTTTTGGCACTTTTGCGAAATCCTAGCCCGCAAGACTCATACGCAAAAAACACATTTGGCTGGTAGTAAAATCCATTATGTTCATTTAGCTCGCAAAACTCCTGATACACGGGTTTGAAGTTGCCATATTCGCCTAGATTTTGCGCGATAATCGCCCCATTTGAATCAATGATTTCTATCCCCCCGCCCTCTCTGCCAAAGCTCGCTTTTTTGACTTGCTTTGTATGGTTTAGCGGTTCAAAGCTAGCGGGCAAAAGCAAGCGATGATTTGGAAACAAATCCCACAAAATCTTTAACATTCGCTTGCTTTGAAAAAGCAGCGTATAGGCGGGATTTAGGAAAATCCCCGCTTTATTTTGCATTATCCCGCGCATAAGCAGGGCTAGCTCTGGCTCATCAATAGCGATAGATTCCCACGGAAGCAGCTTAAATAAAAATTCATAATTTTCATCGTTAAAAAACACCCCCTCACTCTCGCTAAATTTCACCTCATCAATGTAGCCAAAATTGGTAGCAAATCCCGCGCCTTGTGCGATTTCTTGCAAAAATTTTGTCGTTTTTTCTTCTTCTGCGTTGCCTTTTATGCTTGCAAAGAGGATTTTCCACCCCTCATAGATTTCGCCAAATCTAGCCGTATCTTCGCCTAGTGTAATGATTCGCTTAAAATTTTCTCCCAAAGCCTCATAAATGTTGTTAAATTGTGCATTTTCATCATAGCCATTTGCTTTTAGCATAGCCCACGCGATTACGGAGCTTTCATACAGCAGGGTTGGCGTATCAGCGTTAAATTCTAGCAGTTTTATAGGCTTGCCATCTAGCCCACCGCTAAAATCAAACCTCCCATACAAATGCCAATGCACATCCTCTTCCCAGCTTTGCTCTATCATAGGGATTAGCGCGTTTGGTATATCTAGCTCAAAATATAGATTTTCATTTATGACATATTCTGCCGCTTCACAAAACATATCATACAGCTCATTTCCAGCCTCATAAAATGCCTCGCTTTGTTCTTCGCTTATTTCTACCATTTCAGGCTCGATATATGGCGTGCTATCCGCATCGGTATGCCACGATAATCCTAGCTTTTCTAAATCTTGATTTGTGATTGGATTTAGCGGAGTTACTTGCATTTGGTGTCCTTTTTTATGGGATTTTTGTTTTAAGATTTTGCATTATATCTTAAAATCTTGTTGTTTTTTTATGCTTCGCAAAACTCATTTATCCGTATTTTATATGCTGTTTTTGTGCGATTGGCACAATGTTTTAGTGTTATTTTTCTATGTTTTTATCGTTTGTGTTTTTAAGTGTGTTTTTAAGATTTTTTGGTAGCAAGTTTTTGGCGAAGTTTGTGTATTCTTTTAGCTTTTGATTGTGTGTAGCCATTTTTGAGACCACGATTGCCAAACTCTCTTTGCATTTTTGCAGATTGTTTTGGCAAATGCCATCATCTATGGCTTTTTGTGCAGTTTCTAGGGCTATTTTGCGCGACTTATTATAGGCTTCAAATGTTTGCAATAGGTTGTCAAATTTTTGTTGCAAATCTTGATTGTTTTGCTGTGTTGTCATTTCGTGCAAATATTGCGCGTATCTACCTAAATTATCCATTATTTCAGCCTCTTTTACAAAATGTAAAAATTCTTTGGATTTTGCAAACAATAAACTATATGTAACCATAAACATTTTCTCCAAATCACTATTTTGCTTGTTAGGATTTTGTTGGAGTAGATTTTCTGCGATTTGTATGTATTTTTTTAGGTTTTGATTGTGTTTGTGCATTTTTTCTATCAAGTTTGCTAGAGAGTTTTTGCATTCTTGTAGATTGTTTTGGCAAATGCCATCATTTATAGCTTTTTTTGCTAATTTAAAAGCATTTATTTTTTCTGTTTTATAAGCCTTATAAGTTTGAGAAATGTTGTTTAACGCCTCTTGTATTTGGCTATCGTTGGCACAATATTTGTCCGTATCTATGACTAAATCCTCCGCTTTTTTCGCCACTTCAAACAATGCTTCATTTTGTTTGCTAAACTGCAAAAATATTTCCGTGCGTCCTAGCAACGAATAATATAAATCAATAAATTCCTCATAATAGCTTGTGTCATCTAAATCAATATCGTTATCCGTATAATCACTTGTTGCCATAAGCTTCCTTTGTGTTAATCTGCGTTAAAATGAGGACGCATTATAACACTATTTGGAAACACGGATTTTGCGCACTTTCAAGCGTGTTTTATTTACTTTTCTAAAAAAATCAACTTAACGCAACAAAAAATCAAACAATACTAAATTTTACAAAATCTAGCACGCATAAAATCTAGCGCATTTGTTTTGCCTGCTTCATCTGCCCCATAAGCCCCATTAGCTCTTGCATTCCGCCTTTTGCGCTAAATCGCTTTGCCATTTTTGCAGCATTGTCAAACTGCTTTATTATGCGGTTTATATCTGCGACTTCTAGCCCCGCACCTTGCGCGATTCTCTTGCGTCTAGAGCCATTTAGTAGCCCCACATCTGCCCTCTCTTTTTTTGTCATAGAATCCACCATTGCGCGGATATTTTTGATTTCTTTTGAATTGTCTAAATCAATGTTTTTTAGCCCCCCTGCGACTTGAGATAGTCCGGGTATCATCGAGACTAGCGAGCTCATCGAGCCTAGTTTTTTGACATTTTCGATTTGGGAGAGAAAATCCTCAAGCCCAAACTGCCCTTTTTTTAGCTTTTTGGTGATGTCTTTTGCCTCTTTTTCATCAATCACAGTGGCGGTTTTTTCAGCTAGGGAGATAATATCTCCCGCGCCCATAAGCCTAGATACGATTCTATCTGGCATCGCTATGTCTAAATCGGGGATTTTTTCTCCATTGCCGATAAATCTAAGCGGGATTTGGAGTTGATAAGCGATATTTAGGGCGATTCCGCCTTTTGAGTCGCTATCAAATTTACTCAAAATCACGCCACTTAAAGCGACTTTTTTGTGAAATGCCTCCGCACTGCGCAAGCCATCTTGCCCGCTTAGAGAATCTGCGACATAAAACACCTCATTAGGCAAAATCGCTTTTTTGACTTCCTCTAGCTCATTCATTAGATTTTCATCGATTGCTAGCCTGCCCGCACTATCGACTATCATCACATCAAATCCCCCCTGCAAAGCGCGCTCTTTTGCCTTTTTTGCCACCATTTGTGGCGTTATGTTTTCATAAGTTTTTGGGCTAGATTCCACACCTTGCGTGGCAAGATTTTCGGGGCTAAAAACCTCCACTTCGATTTGCTCTCCTAAAATCTTTAGCTGGCTAACTGCTGCAAGCCGTGCCAAATCACACGCCACAAGTAGCACTTTTTTATTGCGAGTTTTTAGGTAGTTTGCTAGCTTTGTGCTAGTAGTTGTTTTGCCACTGCCTTGCAAGCCACACATTAGCACGATTGTAGGTGGGCGTGGCGCATACACAAATCCATAATTTCCGCTCGTAGTCAAAATCTCATTTAGCCCCTCACTCATCGCGTCCAAAAAACTTTGCTTGCCTATGCCTTTTTGCTTGGTTTTTAATGAAATAGATTCTAGCAGGGCTTTTGTTACTTTGTGATGGACATCGTTTTTTAGTAGCACCTTTTTTAGCTCATCTAGGGCGCGATTTAGGGCTTTTTCATCATCATTAAAGCGGATTTTAGAAGCGATAGATTTAAAAGAAGCACTCAAAGCATCAAACATTTTTTTCTCCTTAATTTATGCAGGTTTTTACAAAATCTAAACACAAAATCTAAATACAAACAGCGCAGATTTTATAAGCGCAAAAATCCTAAAATTGTAATATATTTTGTTTAAATTTTTATTAGACTTATACATAGCTTTGCATAGATTTTTGGATTTGCATAGATTTTTGCGGATTTTGCGCTAAAATAAGCGTTTGAAAATTTTGTATTTTTACTAGCAAGGCAAGACAAAATCAAAACAACATAAAGGGCAAAAGAATGCAGGCAAGAAAAATCATAAGCGTAACCGTAGTAAATGAACACAGCGTCTTAGCGCGTGTATCTGGGCTTTTTGCAGGGAGAGGGTATAATATCGAATCCCTAACCGTAGCCCCTATCCCAAATACAGATTTATCTCGTATCACTATCGCCACGGAGGGGGATTCTCGCGTGCTAGAGCAAATCATAAAACAACTTCACAAACTTATCCCCGTGCTAAAAGTAAGCGATGATGATGATTTGCTAGAGAAAGAAACCGCGCTTATCAAAGTGGGGATTGAAGAGGATTTGGCAGGCATAGAGGCATTAGCCCGCGCTTATAATGGCAAAATCGCTAACGCCAATGAAAAATACATAATCATCGTAGCCACCGAAAAACCCCACCGCATAACAAGCCTAATCAAAGCCCTAAGCAAATTTAAACCAAAAGAGGTTTTGCGTAGTGGCGTAATCGCTATGGAGCGATATTAGATTTTTTGCAATTTTTTTGCAAAATCTATTTTTAAAAAAAAACTAATTTTTAAATAAGCACCAAATATCACGCTAAAATCTAACGCAAAAACTCGCATAGCATAAAATCTCACGCAGATAATTTCAAAATCTCAAACCAAATCTAACACAAAAATCTAGCAGAAGTAAATTTAACATTTTATAAACCACATTTGTCATACTAAACGCAAGCGAAGTATCTTTAAAAACCTAGATTGCTATGCAAGTATTATGATAGTTTGCAATGGCGGATTTTTTTTTTTTTGTCATATTGAGTGTTTGGCAAAATCATTATATGTGAGTTTTTGGATTTTGAGATACTTCGGGTTTATGGGGTTAAGTATGACAAACAATAAGACATAAAAAAAGCAAAAAACTAAAAAAACTAAAAAAAAACTCAAAAACGCAAAAAAAGCAACAAACAAATAAAAGCAACAAAAAAAAACGCAACAAACAAACCAAAAAATTACAAGAAAAAAATAACACAAAAAAGTGTTATTTTTTTAGTGCGATTGCTTCTTTGATTAAATCATCGCCTGTGGTAAATGCTTTGGCATTCATCGAATATCCGCGCTGAAATAAGATAAGATTTGTTAGTGAGTTTCCCACATCGACATTGCTTGTTTCTAAATATTTGTGTTTTATTTGCCCAAATTTTAGATTCCCATTTTCGCCCCAGCCTAAAATTGGATTGCCACTTAGGGTGCGCGTCTGCCCATTTAGCGTATTTGTGCTCATCATATAGACATTATCGCCTAGCTTTTTTAGCCCTTGGTCATTGATAAAAGACACGATACCTATGCGTCCCATAGGCTCTGTGATACCATTGCTAAATGCTAAAAATATGATTCCATTATCATCGATTCGCACTTCTTTTAGCAGTCCCTCTGCCTTGCCATCTTGGCTTATTTCTAGTATCCTAGAATCCTCATAGGGGAGGTTTCTCGTGGTGTATTTATCGCTTCCTATTATAGAATAGCTCACTTTGCTATCTTTAAAATCTAGCTCCATTTGTGCAGATTGTGGCTTGCCATCATTATCAAAAACCAATTCTTGTTCGATTGCATTTGGGCTTATCATTAGCTCGCCACTATAATCATATATCGCGCTTTTTACAAACCACCGCTGATTTGTCGTGTTGCCATCTTTGATTTCGCCAGAATCCACTAGATAATAATCACTTTTTAGCAAAAACTTTTTGCCACTATCATCAAAAATATCTACCGAAGTAGAATAAGTAGCGATTTTGACATCTTTTGATAGGATTTGGGCATTTGGGGAGAGGGGGATTTGTGCGCTATTTATGCCTATTTTGTTGGATAATGCACCACCTATAGTTACTTCTACTTCTCCATCGCTTCCATTTTGCAGGGCAAATGCTAGGCTATTTCTAGCTCCCATTGTTGGCACAAATGTTAGCCCGACTTTTTCAAAAAGCGTGGCTAAATCGCCTAAGGTGTGAAATTCATTTGCGTCTATTCCGCCTGTGCCATAGACAAATTTCAATGTTTTAGCTTGGGATTCTAACACTTCTCCAGCCTCGTTTTTGGGTGCAACAGTTACGATAATATCCCTAAACCCTCTTGGGTCAAACGCGATAGAATCCTCATCGCTAAAGCTAGCCACATCTTGGGCTAGGACGCGCTGTGTGTCTACCACGCCATTTGGCAACAAAAATTCAGTCGCGGATTTAAAATTTGATTTTGGATTTAGATTTACAGATAAATCAACTTTTGAAGTATTGATAGGCTGAAAATGCAACTCTTGGGGGATTCTAAGAGGTTGCATTTTATTGGTGGTTAGCTTTGCCATATCCGCGTCCATATCATTGGTGGAGTTGAAAATATCCTCGCTGACTTTGTCTAAATTTACGCCATAGACATACTGCCCGCTTGTATTTACGATATATCCATCTGCATCGCGCAAAAATCCGCCATTGCGCGTAAAAAGCGTGGTTTGCTCCGCTTCATATCCATCTTCGCTCACTTCAAAGCTACCATCTTGCTTTGGTGCGACTACAAACCAGCCTTTGCCCATATACGCCACATCAAATTGCCCATCGCTTGCGTGATAGTTGCCATCTTTGGTAGAAATCGCATTGCTAGCACTTGTCGCGCCATAGGAGCGGTCGTTGTTGGTTATGGTGTTTGCATTTAGGTGGTCCATATTCATCGCAAAAAGTGTTTTAAATTCAGGGACATTTTCTTTGAAACCATTTGTATTGACATTTGCGATATTGTTTGAGACAGAATCAAGCCCAAATTGGTGGGTTTTCATACCGCTATATGAGTTTAAAATCGTATCATTCATTGTGTTTCCTTCACGCTTCTTGCTATTTGATTTTTGCTACTTAGTTTTGCTACTCGATTTTGTGGATTTTAAAGCTATCAAATCGCTACAAAATCATTGCATAGCCGCCTCTTTGTCATAAAATTCTAATGCCGCGCTTAATGGCAAAATCAGCTCTCCCATACGAATGAGTGGCTTGCCTTTGTCAAAAAGCACGCTTTGGATTTCGCCCCTGCCTATGCGGGTTATGAGGTATTGATTTGTCTTTGGGTCTAGGTTGTATTCTGCGGATACGGAGTATGAGCCTGCGGGGAGTTGCTCGCCTTTTTCATTTAGCCCGTCCCAGACAAAATCCAAATATCCCCCCTCGCCATTTCTATCTTTTAGCGAAATGGTTCGCACTAGCTCTTTTGCTTCGTTAAAAACTTGCACCACAGGCAAACCCTTGCTCGCATCGATAGCCCTATCAAAATAAAGGCTAAAATGGATTTTGCCATCACCTTTGTAATTTACCCCGCTTACATCGGTTTCTGCGATTTTGCCTACCATTGAGATGGATTGAAACGCGCTAGATTGGCTCATTTGCTCGGTGGCTTCTTTGCTAGATTCTATGCCCGTGCCTAGCTTTTCCATCGTGTCTTTTAGGCTCGCTTGAAACTCTTTAAATTCTTTATTTGTTTCTTGCATAATTTTCATAGATTCCACCATTTCTTTCATCGCTTTTTTGTTTTCCTCTTGCATTTCTACTTGCGTGAGTTGGGCAGTTTGAGTGATGATTTTGTCTGTTTCCATAGGCGCGGTTGGGTCTTGGTTTTTTAGCTGCTCTAAAAACAGCTTCATAAACGCATCTTTATCCAAACCATTAGCGATTTTTGGTGCGCTATCTTTTGCGCGTTTTTCCTCTAATGCCTTTGTAGCTCCCGTTACCTCTGCTAGATTTATTGCCATTTTTTCTCCTTACTTGTTTGCAACTTATGATTTTAGATTTTGTTTTATTTCACGCATTTATCGCTTTTATCACTTTTTTAGGCATACCTTGTTTAAGCATATCTTGGTTTTTAAGCATATCTTGGCAAAGTGATTTCCATTTGCGTGATTTGAGAATCTAGCGGATTTGTGGTGCTAGAATCTGCTAGATTTTGCCTATTTTCGCCGTTATTGTCGCTATTTTGCTCTCCATTATTTGAGTTGCTACCATTGCCACTATTTCCGCCATTGCTAGAAAAGCTCAAATCCACTCCCTCAAATCCCGCATTTAGCAAGTTTTGTCGCAAATCATTATGATTTTGCGCAAATAGTTGCAATGCTTGGGGGTTTGAAACCACGCTAATATGCAGGCTATTGCCCCTTTGGGTGATAGTAAGCTCGATATTGCCTAGCTCTTTTGGGGATAGCTCCATAGATATTTGTCTCATCGGCGGTTTAAATCGCTTGATTTCTTGCTCAAATTGCTGGACAAATGAACTAAGGGCTTCTCTTGGATTTATATTGCTTGTGCGCGAATCTGCTTTTAGCGCGCTAGTGCTAGAAGCAGTGCTTGCTAGCGTTTTTGCCTCATTTTTAGATTCTGCTTTTGACTCGGTGGATTCTTGCTTTTGGGCTTGTTTTGCTATTGCAGTTTCATTTAGATTTTGGGCATTTTGCTCTAGCTCATTTTGGGCAAATGCTGGCATAGATTGTGCCTTATCTGCGCTAGATTCTAGCGTGGTGGCATTTAGTGGCTCGCCTGTGATTTTGCTAGGATTTTTTGCATTGTCGCTTTGTGTTTTTGCCTCTTTTGATTCTCTAGTTTCTTTATTTTTTGAGCCATTTTTATTGTTAGAATCCCCATTTAGTTGCTTGGAGCTAAGAGCCGTGCTAGCTACCGCACTAAGATTAGTTGGGCTAGTGTTTTGAGAGGCTAGATTTGGCTTTGTGGTGGCTTTTGGGGCGATTTTTAGCGGATTTGGATTTTGGGTTTTGTCATCAAAAAGTTCATTTTCAAGTTTGCTTAGCTCTAGCTCGATTTGAGAGAGATTTAGCTCTTTGCCCGCAAGCAAATCTTTTTGTATTTGCTCAAAGATTTTTTCTTGTCGCTCGTTTTTGATTCGTTGGGCAGTTATGGATTTTGGCAGGCTTTTGCTTCGCTCTATCACAGCGATTTTGTCCTCGCCATTTTGGATATATTTTGTCTTGCTAGTGTTTGTTTGCATAGCCCTGCGTTTTTGGGCGTTTCGTGCGTCAAAAGATTCTAGCAAGTCAAATATCGGGCGCAATTCCTCTGCATTCTCGCTATCAAAGTAAGTTTTTATGCCATTTGTTTGGTTGCTTGCATTGCTAGCGTTACTTTTATTTGCGCTAGATTTTGCTTTTAGATTTTTGGTGGCAAAAGTTTCCTCTTCTTCCTCTTTGTAGCTTAGTTTGCTAGGATTTAGCCCGAGTTCTTTTGCCTTGTTTGCGACATTTTCTAGGGTAGGATTTTGACTATTTAGCGGAGTTTGCAAGGATTTTGGATTTTGCCCTTGTGCGTTTGGCTGCATATTTGATTGCGTGCTTGCCTGTGCGTTTGTAGAGGCTAGATTTTGCGCATTGCCAAAAGGGCTTACAAAATCTAGCTCATCAGCGTTATCATCATTTTTAGTTACTAATGGCTCTTGTGCGTTTTTTATGGCACTTGTTTTTGTATCTGCGTTTGACTCGGCTTTATCGTCTTGTTGATTTTGCATTATTTTGGATAAAAAAGTCTCTTTTTGCTCTTTTTGTTTTGCCATTTGGTTTAAATCTTTTTTGATAGATTCTTTGCCTAGATTTTGGCTTTGAAGTAGGGTTTTGGCGTTCGTATCCTTTTCATTTGGCAAAAAATCCTCCTCGCTAACCTCGCTAATATTGTCAAACTCACTAGATTTTGGCAATGCTTTGCTAGCGTTGTTTGAGAGAGAATTTAGCGTATTTGCTAGCGTTTTTGGATTTGTTTTGCCATTTGATTCTAGCGCGTTTTTGGGGTCAATCTTTTCTTGCAAAAGAGCATTTTTAGCAAGGCTATTTGCGCTATTTTTTTTATCCGCCATAAAAGATTCTAGCCCATCTGTGTTGGCGATTTTGGAGGGATTTGATAGCGTATTTTTTTGCAATGCTTTTTGTAGTTCGTCTTGCTCAAAAATGTCAAAATTAGCGTTGTTTGCGATATTTTTATGATTTTTAGTGGCGTTTTTGTGGGCTAGGGGGTTTGCACTGCCTAAAATGCTTTTTTCTTGTTTATCGTGGAGGCTTTGCGTAGGATTTTTTGCATTTGTAGGATTTTGCGTTGCGGGCGTATCTTTTGGGTTAGATTTTTGATTTTGGATAGATTTTTGCAATGCGGTTTTAAAATCAACTTCATTTGATTGATTTTGCGGTTGATTTTGTTGCGCTACATTTTTGGCTTGGGTTATGCTAGATTGCGCTTCAAAAGGGGCTTTTTTGACTGCTTGGAAATTGCTAACTTGCTCTAACACTTGCTTATCCTTAATAAAAAATTTTGCAATTTTGCAATAAATTTAGAGGGAAAATCAGCGTTAAAAAAGCAAAAGAAGTTCCAAAAATGCTAAAAAACAAACACTAAAATTTTATCAAAAGGCTTATAAGGTTTGATTTAGATTTTTTACCAAATAAAAATCTAAAATCCCGCGCTAATATCGCTAGAATCTATGCTTTTGTTTAAGATTTCTTGGGATTTTTTGATTGCTTCTAGTCTTTGTGCTTGAGTGATTTCGTTATTTGGAGTTTGTGGGGAGGTAGGAGTTTTGGGAGGATTTTGGGTAGATTGTTGGGGATTTTGTGGTGCATTTTTTGCGGGCTGTTTTGCTTTGTTTTGGTTTGTGGGGCGCACACCCGCTGGCATTTTGACAAACACATCTTCATAGTTTTTGCCACCTTTTCTAAATCGCACATACACATCGCCACTTTGGGTATTAAACAGATATGTATCTACGCCATCGCTAAACATCTGCCACTCTGCAAACGCTGGGGTGGCACATAGCACCATAAGCAAAAAAATCTTGCCATTAAGCCGTTTGATTTTATCCATAAGCATACAAATATACGACATAAATGCCCTTTTATGTGGAATTATGCGGAAGTGAAAACTTTGCAAACAAATATGACTAAACATAAAATCAACAAGTTTTGTTAAAAACATTTTTCGTTGATTTTGATTTTATTTGATTTTATTTTGCTTGCTTAAAAGCAAAATTTTAGCATAAAAAATAAAAACAAAGTTTTAGATAAATATTTTTAGCTTTTATGCTTTTTGTAGCGTGGCATTGTGGCGTGGCAAAATCCACAAACTCCGCGCTATCCTTCGCGCTATCCTAGCTCAAAGTCGATACAAAACTACTGCTACTTAAATCTAAGATTTGACAAACGATAACCACTTATAAGCCATTTCAATGGTATAATGCCCCTTGCAAAAATCCATACAAGCAAATGCCGACAAAATCGCGCTAGCAAGCCATCATCACACTTGCAAGCAAGACAAAATCTAAAACAAAACCAAAATCCCAAAACAAAGATAAAAAATGCGCTTTGGAAAGATTGAATTTCTTAATCTACTACCTTTTGATATGTTTATCAAATCTTATCCCCTGCCATCTCGCTTCAAACAAAGCCTTTTTGCCAAAAGCTCCTACCCCGCCAAGCTAAATCAATCATTTTTGTTTAATCGAATCGATGCGGGGTTTATCTCATCTATCGCAGGCGTAGAATCCCATCGCAAACTAAATGGCAAATACGCCACCAAAAGCGGTATCATCGCAAAAGGCGCGGTTTGGAGTGTGCTAGTGCGACACGCTTCACCAAAAGCAGATTTTCAATCCGATACTTCAAACGCCCTAAGCAAAGTGCTAGACATAAAAGGCGAGGTTCTTATCGGTGATAAGGCACTTTTGTGGCTGTATAAAAATTTTTATCAAAATCCACCAAATTCACAAAAATTGCCAAGTTTGCAAAATTCGCAAAAACCGCAAAATCCGCAACATTTACAAAATCTACAAACAAAACAGGATTTTACAAAAAAAGATTCCAAACCAAAATCTAAAATCTCACAACAATGCCTATCAAAATCCACTCACACAAACCCCACTAAAACCACCCCCGCTCACACAAACCAAACCCGCACAAACCCCGCAAGCTACACGGATATGGGCAAAAAATGGTTTGAAAAAACAAGATTGCCTTTTGTATTTGGCAGGCTATGCTGTGCCAAAAAATACGCAAAATTTTATGCAAAAATCTCACACTCTTTTAATGCTTCACACAATGCCTATCACAATGCCACTCACGCAAAGATTCCGCATTTTTGGCTTGTGAAACAATCTAAAAAAATTGGGATTCCACCTTCTTTTGCCAAAGAATATTTAAAACATATTTATTATAAAATCGGCACAAAAGAGCATTTAGGGATTTTGCGGTTTTTTCGCTCATTACGACTTTTGGGCATAAAACCACCCACAAGAAACTATAAAAAAGCACAAAAACACAAAAAATAAACATACAAAAGGACGCAAGACATAATGTATAAAAAAGATTTTGATACCTACCTTGCCTCTCGCACGCCCAAAGCCGCGCTTTTATACGGAGAGAGTGATTTTTTGATACAAACATATTCCAAAAAAATCACAAACGCACTAGGCGTAACCCCAGAGGTGTTTTATTATGCGGATTATAGTTTGGATTCTGTGATGAATATTTTGAGTCAAAGTAGTCTTTTTGGCGATGCGCAAGTGGTGGTGCTAAAGCTAGATAAAAAGCTAGATTCTAAGCATATCACGCCAATCACAAACGCGCTAAAAAATAATCAAAATGCCGCGATTGTCATAGAATTTTATCAAGCAGAAAATAAATCTAGCGCGCAATATGCTAGAGACTTCAAAGCCTTTGCCACAAGCCTACACACGCAATCTAACGGCTTAAGTGGCGTGGTAGATGTGAGATTTTTTGCACCAAATGCAAGGGAGTGTTTGGAGTTTTTACGAGAGAGGGCAAATGCGCTAAAAATCCTAATAAATAACCAAAATCTACAAAGCCTGCTTGAAATGCACAACAACGACATTGCCCTAGCGTGTGCGGAACTAAGCAAGTTTAATATCATCGATGGGGAGGTAAGTAGGCAAGATATTGAGCTTTTGTGCTATGGGCTAGGGAGTGTTGGGATTGAGGAGTTATTAGAGAGGATTTTTAGCAAAAAATCGCCATTTTTGGTGCTAGAAAAAATGCTTGAGAGTGGGCTTGAGGAAATGGGGCTAATGCGTGATATGGAGGAATATTTTAATAAATTGTTTTTGTTTTTTGCGTATGCGCGGGCAAATGGCAAAATCGAGCCAAAAGAGATTTTGGGATATGCCCCACCAAATCTAATCGCTGATGAATACAAGCATAGATGCTTGAGAGTGGGCTCTGAAGAGGGGTATTTGGAAATTTTTAAGCTACTTGGACAATGGCGAAACGAACTAATGCGGGGCAAAAAAAGCATTTCTTTGCAAAGTTTAATCAAAATTCAAGCATTTATTCGCTAAAATCTGCGCTTTATTTTCCTTGCTCTATGCGTGCAGATACTTCTAAACCCTGATTTTAGGGGTTTTACTTTTAGTTTATTTTGGCTTTTTTGAGTCATTTTAGGCTTTTAGGTTTTTTGTAGAGGTTGCCAAAGCATAGGGCAAAAACCATAAGGAGACTTCAATGACTACGCAAAAACACTACGAGACAATGTTTATTGTCAAACCTACTCTTGTCGAGGACGAAATCAAACAAAAAATCGATTTCTACAAAGACGCGATTACCAAAAACGGAGGCAAAATACAAACTTGCCTAGATATGGGAATGCGAAATCTAGCCTACGAAATCAAAAAGCACCAACGCGGATATTACTTTGTGATTTACTTTGTCGCTAGCCCGAAAGCGATATTGGAGCTAGAGCGACTATATCGCATAAATGAGGATATTTTGCGATTTATCGTAATCAAATATGAAAGCAAAAAAGAACAAAAAGCGTGGCAAACCCTAATCGATAGGGCAGACAAAAAAGTAGAGCCCATCAAGCTAAGCCCACCGCGCACTAGAGAGGACAGAGGCTATGACAGAGGCAATAGACGCGCTGAAGCAAGCACGCTAGAGAGCACACAAGAGGGCGCAGATACAAGCGACACTAGCAATGTAGATTCTAACACCAAAAACGCAGAATCTAAAAATCCTAGCGATTCTGCGGATAGCTAGCGTGCGATAATGTCGTATTTGAAGGAATACAAATGTTTAACAGAGTAATTATCATAGGCAACCTAACCCGCGATGTCGAGCTAAAATATTTGCAGTCCTCATCTGCGCTAGCCACTTTTGGCATAGCTAGCAATAGACGCTACAATAAGCAAGATGGCTCAAAAGGGGAGGAAGTTTGTTTTGTAGATGTTACGCTATTTGGACGCACCGCAGAAGTGGCAAATCAATACTTGCGCAAAGGTAGCAAAGTCTTGGTAGAGGGGCGACTAGTCTATGACACTTGGACTGACCAAAATGGACAAAAACGCTCCAAACATTCTATCGTAGCAGAATCTATGAAAATGCTAGATACCAAAAATGCTAGCGGTGGCTATGAGAACAATAGCTATGATGATAGCTATGCTAGCCAATCAAATTCAAGCTATGGTGCTAGCAATAATGCCTACCAAAATAGCTCAAACTACGGAAATAGCGCGGGTGCAAATAACGCAGGCTATGGAAACTACGGAGCGCAAAATCAAACGGCGCAAAACCCCCAAAACTACCAAAGACAGCCAAGCGAGCAAAATATCCCAAGCATCGACATCGATGATGATGACATACCATTCTAACATAAGGAGAACCAAATGGAAAGAAAACGATACTCACGCAGATACTGCCGATACACAGAGGCAAAGATTGAATTTGTGGATTACAAAGATTTGGATTTGCTAAAGCATACACTAAGCGAACGCTACAAAATAATGCCAAGACGCCTAACGGGCAATAGCAAAAAATGGCAAGAACGCGTAGAAGTCGCTATCAAGCGCGCGCGACATATGGCACTTATCCCATATATCATCGACCACAAAAAAGTCGTAGAAAGCCCGTTTAAATAGAAGTTTTTTATAATGACGCCATCGCAATGAAGCAAAATCTGCGATACATTGCGTGGCGTTGATTTTACAAATACATTAAAAAACGCATTTTTTAGTAGCTATCCGCATATCAACAAAATTACCACCATTTTAGAATCGCTATTATGGTTTGGATTCTAAACTTTATTTGAGGATAAAATCTTTGCGATACCTTAGCTACAAAGCGCAAATCAAGCATTCAACATTGATAAAACTTGGATAAAACTTGGATAAAAATTGAATAAAAACTTGGATAAAAGTTTGTGCGATTACTTACCTAGCTTTGCTAATCGTTTTTCGATTTTTTTTAGCAGTCCTTCATATTTTCTAGCAAAAGATTTGTGCTTTACCACTTCTTCAAAAAATGCCTCTAACTCTTGCGCAGATTGCTCATACTCTTTTATCAGTTTTTCTAGCTCTATGATATAAGATTCTTTTTTCTTGTTGATTTGTGGGGCTACTTCTAATTGTTTTTCCATTTCTTGCAAAAATGCCCCATAAGCGACATTATCATATTCGATTTTGTGTTGATATTTTTCCTGTTCCGCGCTAGATTTTTGGATAATATTTATAGGTTCTGCTATGGATTTTTGGAAATGTTCATTAAGATTGTCTATTTGTTTGTCGTGCGCCTCAAGTTTATCAAATACTAGTTTTGCCTTATTGATTAGTGTCTCGTGCTTGGCTATAAAATTTTTTAGCTCAAGTTTTTCTTGTGATAGAAGTTTGGGATTATCAAGCATAGATTTTGCTTTCTGGCTTGATATTTTTAGTCTTGCAAAAATTGATTCTGCTTTCTTTAGTAGCTCCGACATATCATCAAATAACGCTTCTTTTGTGTCATATAAGTTTTTCACTTTTTGATTTAGTTGCCCACCATATTCTCCAAGTTCATTAAACCGCCTGCTTAGTGCGTTCCATTTCTCATTTAATGCAACTCTTTTAGCATATTCTGGGTCATTTCTTAGTCTTTCTAAATGTTCTTGTTGTCTAAATCGAGCTTGCTCTTGTTGCATTTGAAATATTTGCTGTTGAAATTGCATATCTTGCTGTTGCTGCAACTGCTGTTGTTGTAGATTTCGCTCGTGTTGGCGTTGTATTCCTTTCTCAAGTGTTTCACTAAAACTTGGTTGTTTTTGTATCGTTATGTTGTGATTATAAGTGTTGTTAAACCCAAACGATATATTCCCAAACGCATATAATACAAATAATACTGCTAGCCCATTTTTGCAAACGCTTTTTGCTGTAAGATTTTTCATTTTTGCTCCTTTGTTGTGTGTATTGTTGTTTATGCAATCTATTTTATGAGAATATAAAATCCAAAATAACCTTAACAATATCCGCTTTTGGTTCTTGCTTCATATTATAAATCCGTATTCCATAACACCCTTTGTTTTTGCCACTTGTAACAGGCGTGATTTTGGTGTTGAGGATTTTTTGTAGTTCTTTATACTTTGGAAGTAAGCAAATATCTTGCTTCATTTGAAAAATAATACTCCACATTTTAGCCATTTGATTTTCCTCTATCCACTTATTAGACGAATCAATCGCAACAACAATAATATATTCATTTGCATAACTAAAATCCTGCCTAGAATCCCAAGTCCTATCCATTGTCCCGCTATCATAGTTTGCAATCATTGATTCAAGTTGCTCTAATGTCATTTTTATAATCCTTTTTTTTGTAAAATTTTAAAAAAGCAATCCTACAAAAAAAAAAAAAAACAGATTTTAAATGTGGGGGTAAAAAATTGTGGGCAAAAAATATCTGTGGAATAGAAAATCGTGTTTGTTATGCTTAAAATTTGTTTGAAAAGTATATATTTTGTCATACTTACTTACTTAGGCTAAAAGACAAAAATTCTCTGCTATTTGTCATATTGAGTGTCAGCGAAATATCTCTGTTTTTTGTTGAGATTATTTTTTTGTTTTTGAGATATTTTGCCACACTTAATATAATTTTTTGGATATTGAGTTTTCTTACGAAAACTCAATATTATAATTTAAATATGCTGTTTAAGATATTTTGGGCTACACCATCAATATGACAATGTGTAGTCATTGCTAGAAATCGCACTTGAGCTACTTCGTGGCAATCTATGATATTGTTATACTGATGGTGCGAAGTATCCAAAGGTTTGTGCAAAATCTTACCATATTGCAAAGTAGCAATATTTGCAGATTTTGCTTTTTGGATACTTTGCTTACGATAAGTATGACAAACGCTTATTTCCCTAAATTATCCATCAAATTAGCGGCTTTTTTTAGCCTATCTTTGTCAAAATGCGTATAAATCCTGCTCGTGTTTAAATCCGCGTGCCCTAACGCTTCTTGGACTAGGACTAAATCTTTGTGCTTTTGATATAGCAATGTCGCAAAAGAATGTCGCAACAAATGCGCCCCCATTTTTTCTTTTTTGATTCCAATGTAGAGCAAAATCCTTTTTACGATTCCATAAATATACACCTGTGTCAATGCCTTGCCTTTGGCATTGCAAAAAAGTAGATTTCCCTGCACTTTGTGATTTGTGCTCTCTATCAGCGCACGATATGCTAGCCACTGCTTTAGTAGGCTATCGATATGCGCTTTTTTTATCATCACTACGCGCTCTTTATCGCCCTTGCCTTGAATATTTAGCAGGTAAATCTCCCCATCAGGCAAAATCTTATTTATTTCTAAGTTTATCGCCTCGCTCACGCGTATCCCCGTATAGACAATCAACTTTACAATGAGTCTATCTCGCGCATTTACGCCGTCATTTTTCGCACTCATCGGCACTTCATCTATCGCGCCCAAAAATCTATCTAGTTCCTCTTCTTTTAGAAAAGTTGGCAGTTTTTGCCCGCTTTTGCCACGCGTGCCAGAGAGGGATTTTAGCTCGATATTTAGGATATGAGATTTTCCATTTTCATCTTCATTATGCTTAGTGATAAACCCAAAAAACCCAATTAGCACAATGCGAAAATTGCGCTTTGTAGCATTGCTAAGCTGCGCCGTAGCAATAGTGATAAACTCGCTTAAAAACACTTCATCGATTTCGCGCAAAGAGCTGATAGAATCGATATTTGAGAGATATTCTCCTAGTTTTAGCAATGGATTTGTATAAGTGTTTAGCCCTATCATTCCGCAGTTTCTAGCACTCTTTATCGCCTTTTCAAACTCGGCTAAATTGTTGGCAGATTTTATAGAATCTAGGCTTTGTGTAAATGCGTTTTTGTCGTGGATATGGCGATTTGATAGCGTAGTCATTTTGTGGGCAAAAAATTTTTGTAGCCAAAAAAGATAGTTTTTTTCTATGTTGCCAAAGGGCTCTAGTGGGTAAGTCATTGTGCCACCTTTTATCCATAAAATCAAAATCCTGCCATTATAGCAGATTCTACCATAATGATAGATTTTGTGTTTTTTTGGATTTTATGACTTTTTGTTGTTTTATTTACTGCTTTTGCTCATTATTTTTCTAAGTAGCGTTGTTAAATGCGTGTTTTAGCATTTTATAACGATGGATTGTGAGAATCTAGATTCTAACAATTAAGAGATTCCACCTCTACCCGCCTCCGCAAAAAAATAAATACTTTGCTACTTGCCCTACCACCTCCCAGCCAAATTATCCTACCACTCCCCGCCAAACCACAGCGCGTATTTGATATTTAGCGCGTTGCTCATTCCGTTAAATTTATTGCTAGCTTTTGGGCTATCCGCATTTGCAAAATTAAAGTTTGAAAAAAAGATTCCATTATAGCCAAAAGATAGCTCGTGGTTTTTTTTCACTATCCATATAAAATCCATATCAAAATTCCCATATAGCGCGGGCAAGTAGATTTTGCCATCGCCACCTAAGCCACCGATTCTAAATGTCCCTGTGGGCGTGTTTAGTATATTGTAGCGCAAGCCTCCCAAAAAGCTCGTTTTAAATCTCTCCCCCCATACTTTGTAGTATTTGACACTTGCGCCTAGTTGGGGCAGATGCCAATATTGCTGTGGATAGTATTCATTCCCACCTAGTTGGTATTTTGCTTTTTGTAGCTTCATATCTAGCGGGCTTAGCACATCATAGCTTATGCCAAATTCTGGGCTTATATATCCACCGCTTTTAAATTGATAAAAAGTCCAGCCCCCGCGCAATTCAAGTCCAAAACTCCACATAAGTGGCAAAGTAGAGGCATTGGTATTTGATTCTAGCTCAAATTGTATATGAGGCAGTGGGCTTTGTGCTTTTAGCATCGGTATATCCACGCCCCCACGCAAATTTGCTTTGAAATATCCCTCTTTGACTTGCTTTTTCTTTTTGGAGACGATAGGGATTATTTTAAAATAAGTCGCACCTGCTTGGATAGCATTATTATGCGTAGTGGCATTTGCCCCTAGCATTTGCGTGTTTAGATAGGCATATTCATAGGCTGCATACGCCCCTACGATTCCAGCAGCTCGCAAATCTTTTTGCACGCCCATTAGCACCCCTCCAGCCCATTCAAGCACATTACTTATACCCGCATCTGCTAGAGAATTTACCGCGTAAGGCACAAAAAATGCGATATGCGTTTTTTTGCTATCATAGGGCAAAAACTTTTGCTCTACTTGCGTTTTTTTCTTTTGTTGTCTGCCTGCGGTGGCTAGCTTGCGCATAGCGGGTGCGTAGCGCACTTCGCCTGTTAGTTTATTTTTGTCAAATATGTCGCCACGAGCTTTTATAGAGGTTTTGTCATAGCTTGTGGAGCGGAAATTTTTCTTTTGTATAGAATCTAGCATATTTTGTAGCATTATGCTTCTTCTAGCGTAGCTTAGGGTTAGCGTGCGCCACATAGAGCTACCATAGCTTGTCGCCAAATCAGGCTCTACTCTAAAACCTGCTTTTCCCGCGCTATCTTTTGTGTCGATTAGTTTTGTGCCTAGCCCACCGCGCAGGGAGTAGAAGTTGATTTTGCCATTTCCTCTGCCCCCCGTGCTATCGATAATCAAATTGTCATAAAGATAGACATCGCTTTTATTTTCTACCCCCTCGCCTATGTTGATTCTTATCGCGCCTTCGCCTACTTCGCCTACATTTGTTATCGTGCCTGTTAGGGCGATATGCTCATTTGTGCGCGTGCCGATTGTGCCTGATTTATGTCCGTTCCAAACGCCTGCCTTACTATCTAGCGTAATGGTGCTTTGATAGACATTTAGAGTAGTTGCATTTATCGTCCCGCCCGTGCCTATGAGATAGTTTCCTAGCAAATCCGCATAATCCCCAGCAAATTTATAATACCCTAGATTTAGCGTTTGTATGGTGCTTGCTGTGGTTGTTCCTGCGATTTGGCTTACAAAAGTCGAGC
This sequence comes from Helicobacter sp. T3_23-1056, assembly GCF_053654535.1. NCBI lineage: Bacteria > Pseudomonadati > Campylobacterota > Epsilonproteobacteria > Campylobacterales > Helicobacteraceae > Helicobacter > Helicobacter sp. T3_23-1056. The sequence goes on from NZ_JBSIUU010000021.1 coordinate 20,497, forward strand.
GAGTGCCACCATCATAGCCACCATAGATTGCCATAGCGGCGTTTGTTATATTTGTGCCATTTAGCGTGATACCACCTACGATAGTCCCATCTGCTTCCCTACGCCCTATCTGCGTTCCTGCGTGTATGTCAAAAGCGATTTTTACGCCATTTCCATACACCGCATCAGAGCCCCAGCTTTGGTTATTTATCGTTCCACTTACAGTTAGTCTTCGTATCGTAGAGGCATTTGCCGTGTGATTGCCAAGCGTGTAGGGGAGAAGTAGCCCTGCATTATTTTGTCCTGTGATGATAAAATCTGTGTTTGGCGCAGATACCGAGCGAAATATGAGGTTATTGCTTATGGTGGCAGTTACCGAGCCTGCACCTATGGTTAGCGGGGCGGAGTCTCCCCTACCTAGATTGATAAGCATATTTTTGCCTGTTATTGCTTTGCTTAAGTCTTGTGGAGCCATACTACCCGTGCAATCTAGCCAATTTACGCCACCTTCGCTTCTCTGCACGCAGGAAGCTATGGCAAAATCTAGGCTAAATGCACTTGCCAAAATCCCCGCAGTGGCTAGAGAAATCGCAAGGCGTTTTTTGGGCGTTGGGGTTGCTTTTTTGTCATTGCGAGCGGATTTGTCAAAATCCGCGTGGCAATCCAAATAAGCCCCTTCCCTTGCGGAGGGGGTTTTTGCTTCGGCTAACGCCTCGCAACCCGTTGGGTGGGGGTGGGTGTCATTGCAAGATTTTGCAACTTTGTCATTGAGAGTTGCATTACCGTCATTGCGAGCAATTAGATTCTGCATTTGTGCAGAATCTAATGCGTGGCAATCTATTTTGTTTTTATTGCAGAGTGGATTGCCACGCTCACTGCGTTCGCTCGCAATGACGGAAGCAGAATCATTGTCAGTAATGACAGAAGTTGTCGTGGTTTTTGACACTTTGCAATCTATCCAATCTATCAATGAGCGTTTATTAGATTTTGTATGCCAAAAATTTTCCAAGCATAAATCTAATATTTCATTGTTTTGTTGCGATTTTGTCGTAGCAACTTTTTGTTTTTGTGTATTCATTTTGTATCCTTTTTGTGTGGATAAAGGCGGTTAAATGCTTCAACAAAATTTTAATGTAAATAAAAAGTAAATAATAAACAAAATAAACTTAAATTAAGTTGAATTGAAAACAAAAAAAAAAAAAAACGCGCAAATTTTGTGGATTTTGGTGAATTATTAGAGATTTTTAGTGGATTTTTTGGTGTTTTAAGCGGATTTGTCAAAATCCGCGTGGCAATTTTTTTTGTTTATATTACATTGTAGATTGCCACGCAAAAATTCGCTTACGCTCATTTTTGCTCGCAATGACGGAATTTTCAATGACAAAAACAAATTCCTTGCTTGCAATGATGGATCTTTCAATGACAAAAAAGCAAAATCCTTGCTTGCGATAATTTGCCTGCCTACAATGACTTATAAAATAACCACAAAATCTATGTAGCGCAAAATCTATTTAGAATTTTTCACATTCTTTTATCATTTGCTCAAATGCGTTTAATGCCTTATTGACAAGGTAAGAATCATCATCATAAAAAAGTGTTTCAAAGTTGTTTTCAAAAGCGTTTTTACTCCAATTTGCCGAGCCGATATACAGCAGATTTTTATCAATGATTGCCATTTTTTGGTGCATTATCCCATAATAATTGCCATTTTGTGCCTTGCGTCCTTTGAGCGTGCAAGTAGAGATATTGTTGTATTTTTCTAGGTAGCCGATAGTTGAGCGAGCGTCTTTTGAGCTATCTTTGTCATAGATTATGCGGATTTTTACGCCACGATTTGCGCTATCTCGCAATGTTTTTGCGATTTCTCTATTGGTAAAATTATAGATAGAAATATCTATGGTTTTTTGCGCTCTTTTTAGCGCACCTTGCAGGCTTTTTAGGGCTTGCGCTTGCTCATAGGGCATCATATATAGCTCGCTTCTAGCCATACTCAAACTAGAAAAAGCTATACACGCAAAACAACTAAATCCAAAAAATAGAACGAAATTTGCTAGCAACTTATTCATTTGGCAATCCTTTTGTCAAAAAATTGGTATAATTTTGGCATTTTATCTAAAAATGGGTAGGCGTGCGATGAAAATTGTCATAGCAAATACAGATTCTATGGTGGAAAAGCTAATCGAAGCTTGTGCAAAAAAAACGGGGCTAAAAGTGCAGCATTTTATCAGTCTTGAAGAGATTGATGTATCAATGCTTGAGGATTGCTTTTTGTTTGTCGATGAAAATGCGCTAGGTGGCGATACAAAACGCGCTAAGCAAATCGGCTCTGGCTCTCTAAGCTGTCTTATCTACTCTAGGCGAAAACCGCTCGATGAGTTTAAATACCTTGTCCAAAAGCCATTTTTGCCAACGCAAGTGCTAGAGATTTTGCGCAAAGAGCTTGTGCGTAGAGGAGAGGACATAAGCAGGGTAGTAGAGGAGGACAATGACAAAAAAGCACCTATTGAGCCTATCAAGGACATTCCGCTAAATGAATTTGATTTAAAAGATGAGCATTTGTTTGAGGGGAATTTAGAGTTGCCACCATTGCCCGATACAGACGCAGTAGAGACAAAGACAAGCGCACAAAGTGCCAAAGAGCAAAAAGAACAAGATGAATTGCAAAATGATGAGGAAAATTTCTTAGATGTGGGGGAAAATATCGCGCATAAAAGCCTAGCCGCGCTTGAGAGAGGGCAAAGCGAACAAGGTGGCATAAGCGATGAAACAGGCAATGACGCAAGTAGTGAAATAAGCACAGATATGCCTAATGATTCTGTCGCGCAATCACTCACTGAATCGCTAGTAGGCGAGCTAACAGAAGTAAATGCGCTAGGTGGGGAATCTAGTGATTCTAGCGATGGGCTAAGTAGCGATTTGGGAGGGGATTTGGCACTAGATGGCATAGGCGATACTAGCCAAACGCCTGATAGCGCGGGGGATATAAGAGATAGTTTGGCGGGGGGATTAGATGATTCATTAGATAGTCTAGGTAGTTTGGATAATTTGGATAATTTGGCTAGCGCGGATTTGGCGTTGGATTTGGAATCTGCGGATAATCTAAAACCTGTAAATTCTATGAAGGGCAATCTAGCGGGGGTAGGGGCTTTGGATAATTCTTTAGACTCTGCTTTAGATAGCTCTTTAGATTCTGCTTTGGAATCTAGTATGGATTCTGCGGATTTGGGTGGTGGGGAATCTAGTTTGGATTTTAGCGCAGGTTCTAATGTTGGTTCTAATGTAGATTTTGCTAATGTCGATTCTGTGGAGGGGGGAGATTTAGCCACGCAAAATCAATCTAGCGAATCTAGCGCGACTAGCGAAAAAGATGAGTTGCTTGGCGGAGATGGTTTGGAGGATTTATCTAGTTTGGGAGCGGATGCACAGACGGATTTGCAAACAGATTTGCCAGATTTGGACGGAAATATCGCAGATAGCGCGGATATAGCCCAAGACATACAAGAATCTAATACCCAAGAAACAAGTAAGCAAGATACAAATGAAACGCAAACAAATGACTTGCAAGAAACACAAGAAGCGCAATCTAGCCCAGATTTTGCCGCAAATGGTGGCGTGCTAGATAAAGATGAAGCACAGATGATTCAAGAGCTACTAAATGGAGATAGCCAAGACAAACCTAAATCAAGTCAAGCCTCAAATGAAACGGCAATAAGCCAATCGGCACAAACAAGCCAAGAGGCAGAATCTATAAATGCTAAAGAGCAAGAGGGTGCGCAAGAAAATGCACACCAAGAGACTTTGCAACAAGAAGCCAAGCACCAAAAAAACACCCAAGAGGATAGCACACAAGAATCTAGCGCACAAGAAATCACGCAAGAATTTAGCGAATCTAGCGAGGCAAAAACAGCGGAGGCGATTGATGATTTTGCCGAGCTAAATGAAAATGACATTATGGAAGTGCTAGGCGAAGAATCTACAAATGAAAATGCTGAAAACGCCACAAATGCCCCAAATGTTATGGACAAGCAAGCAACCACGCAACAAGAGCCACAAGAATCACAAACACCACAAGAAATGGCGAAAGAATCTAGCACGCAAGATACACAAGAAGTAGCACAAGAGTCTAGTTTGAAGCCTAGTGCGGATAATGAAGCGGATTTGAGCGAGAATGTAGCAGAGGACGCAAAATCTACAATCGCAAGTGAAATCGATGAAAGCACTCAATCCACAGAGCAATCCATAGAAACCACGCAAGATGATATAGCAGGCACAACAGCAGAAGCGGAGGGCATAGCAGAGAAAACGGCAGAAATGGACAAGTCGGCAGAATCTACACCACAAAAAGCGGAAATAAGCACAGATGAAGCTAGTGCGCTAGATGGCATAGATAATGTCGGTGGGGCTAATGAAAATGCGGAGGTTGGGGATATTGGAGGGGAAGTCCTAAAAGATTTGCAAGATAATCTAGCCAAAGATTTAGAAAAAGGCTTAGCAGATGAGTTGGCATTGCAAAATGATTTGGTAGAGGGAATGCCACCTAGCCCTACACAAGAGGGTGCGCAAGAAAAAAATGCCGAGCAAGAAGATAGCGCGGAGCGCGTAAATAGGCAACTAAAAGAGCTAGATTCTAGTTTGGAGCAAGATTTAGCAAACGACATAGACAAAACTAGCGAATCTATGGCGGAGGATTTGGCAAATGACGCAGAATCTAGCGGTTTAGAAGCTAGTGATTTAGGCAATAGCGATTTGGCAGAGGGCGATTTATGCGATGAGGTGGCTAGCGAAAATGTAGAGTTGCCAAAATCTTTAGAAGAGTTAGAATCATTGGTGGATTCTAGTGAGGGGGATTTAGGCGGGCTAGATAAGTTAGATTCTATCATTGATTCTAGCGATGCGGATTTGAGTGCGGATTTGGCGGGGGATAAGCTAGATTCTAGTATGCAAACAAGTGCGGATTCTAGCCTAGATTTTGTCCCACAATCAAGCGTAGCACAATATCTAAACATAGATGAGAGTGGCACGCAAGATTGTTTAGCCAAAGTTGCGCAAAATGATTCTACTAAATCCACTCAAAAACGGCTTATCACCGAGCTTTTGGCAAATAAGAGTGCAGAAGAGATTAGCTCATTGCTTGAGGGGGCGCATATTCATATTGATATTGATTTTTCGCAAAAATAGCAAGCGCAAAAAATGAAATGCAAAAAGCAATGCGAAGTATGCAAGGCAAAGTATGTGGCAAAATATGCAAAAGCCTAAAAAATTATGCCTTGCTTATGGCGGCTAAAAGCGTTTGCATAAAAGCGGAGTTTATAGGTGTAAAAAAAGCAAAAGGCACAAAATGAAATCAAAACATAAAACAAAAAAAGATTCTAGCGCGAAAAAGCCGACAAAAAAATCCGCTTTAGACACGCCACAAAAAATCAAAAAAACCCAAAATCCACAATCAAACAAAAACGCTCAAAATAAAAAACTTCAAAATAAAAATCCTGCAAAAAAACACCCCAAATCCACCAAAAATCTCACAAAAAATTTTATAACAAATACTTCAAACGATTTTGCACACAACTTCACAAGCGCAAAAAATCCCCAAAAATTTGGCAGGATTTTGGTGCTATCAGGTCCTAGCGGTGCGGGCAAATCCACCCTTTGCAATGCGCTAAAAAATAGCATAAAAGATATGTATTTTTCGATTTCCACCACGACTAGAAGCCCCCGAGATGGCGAAAAAAACGGCGAACATTATCATTTTGTAAGCGAAGCAGAATTTATAACCGACATAAAAAAAGGCGAGTTTTTAGAATGGGCTCAAGTGCATAATCACTACTATGGGACTTCCCTAAAGCCCATACAAAAGGCATTAGATGAGGGGAGGCTTGTCGTTTTTGATGTCGATGTGCAGGGGCATAGAAGCATAAAACAATATTATGGTGCGCGTGCAAAATCTGTATTTGTAACGACAAAAAGCAAGCAGATTTTGCGCGAGAGGCTTGAGGGCAGGCAAAGCGATAGCAGGGAGCATATCGAGCTAAGACTTTTGCACGCATATAATGAAATGCAGCATATTTCAAATTTTGATTATGTCATCATAAATGACGACATAGAGCAGGCAAAAAGCGCGATTTTGCATATTGCGTTTTCGTTAGGATTTTTAGCTCAAGAGCAAATGATAAATTCTCTTTGGGAGGATTGGCAGGGCTAGGCAAAATCTTTGGAAAATCTGTAAATGCGCATTTTGCAAGTGTATTTTGCTAGCGTGTTTTGCTAGCGACACGCACGCAATGCAAAAAACAATGCAAGGGCAAAATTTATGTGATTTTGCGCGTGTTTTTATGCGTTGTGTAATGTTTTTTAATAAAAAGATATTACAATAATGCCTTGTTTTGATTTTATATTCACAAAAGGAGCGATAATGGGAATGGGCAGCTGGTGGCATTGGGCGATTGTGATAGCGGTGGTGCTAATCCTTTTTGGTGGCAAAAAAATCCCCGAGCTAATGAAAGGCGTAGGCACAGGAATCAAAGGCTTTAAAAAAGCATTAAAAGATGATGACAATGATAATGTGGATAGTAGTGTGGATAGCGCAGATAGCATCGATAACGCTAATAGCAATGCTAAATCCACGAAGCAAATCACACAAAGCAGCGCAAAAAAACGAGGACGCCCAAAAGGCACGACTACTAGCGCGACTACCTCTAGCACAAAAAAAACCACCACAAAATCTAGCACTTCAAAAAGCCGTGCTACGAAATCGCAGTGATTTAGCGCGCAAATTATGCAATAATCAAAATAATCAATATGTTTGCTTCCATAAAATCCATCATAAGCGAGATTATCGGGCAGGAAGTGGTTTTGGAGTTGCCCAAAAATAAAGATTTTGGGCATATCGCCACGCCTTTAGCGTTTAGTCTGGCAAAAGAGCAAAAACGCTCCCCCCTACAAATCGCCCAAGAAATCTGCCAAAAACTAGAATCCAATCCCAAATCAAACGCCACTTTTTCTAAAATCTCTCAAATAAATGGCTATATCAACCTATCTTTAAGCGCGGATTTTTTTGATGAATGTATAGCAAAAGCGTTTGAAAATGGTTTAAGTTATCAAAAAAAAGACCAAAAAAAAGACCAAACAAAAGATATTGCTAAAAACGATTTAGAAAGACGCATTGAGACAAACGCACAACGCGCAAAAAGCGTGCAACCAACTCACAAAAAAGAAAAAATCCTTCTTGAATATGTAAGCGCAAACCCCACAGGACCGCTTCACATAGGGCACGCTAGGGGCGCAGTCTATGGTGATAGCTTGAAGCGAGTGGGAGAGTATTTGGGGCTAGATATTACGACTGAATACTACATAAATGACGCGGGAGCTCAAATCAATAAGCTAGCCTATTCCCTAGCACTTGCCGCGTTAAAGATTTTGGGTGCAAAGGATTTGCCACAAGAGCTATTAGACGCAGAGCAAGCAGGCGAGACTTACAAAGGCGAATACATCATAAAAACCGCGCAAGATTGCATAGAGCATTTTGGCAAAGATTTTTTCTTGCCACAGATGATAATGCAAAATCTTAATGCGCTAAAAGATTTTGGCAAAGATATTATGCTAGGGATTATCAAAGAAAATCTACAAAATCTAAATATCACATTTGATAATTTTGTAAGCGAAAAAAGCCTCTATACGCAGTGGGGAGAAACCCTAGATGAGCTAAAAGCACATAATGGAATCTATGAAAAAGACTCTAAAATATGGCTAAAATCTAGCCAATTTGGCGATGAAAAAGATAGGGTAGTGGTGCGCGAGAGTGGCGAAGAGACTTATCTTGCAGGGGATATTATCTATCATCGCTACAAATATATGCGCGGATTTAGCAGGCTTATAAATATTTGGGGGGCTGACCATCACGGATATATCCCGCGTGTAAAATCCGCTATGGAGTTTTTGGGGTTTGATTCAAGCAGGCTTGAAGTCTTGCTAGCGCAAATGGTTAGCTTGCTAAAAGATGGCAAACCATACAAAATGAGCAAGCGGGCTGGCAATTTTATTTTGGTAAGTGAGGTGCTTAGCGAGGTTAGCCAAGATGAGCTTCGGTTTGTGTTTTTAAGCAAAAAGCCCGATACGCATTTGGAATTTGACATAGATACGCTTAGCAAAGAGGATTCTAGCAATCCTATTTTTTATATCAACTATGCAAACGCTAGAATCCACACGATGATGGCAAAATCTGCGTTGAGTGAGGGGGAGATTTTGAGCGCAAAAATCGCTTCGTTGGCAAATAAAGAGGGCGAAAATAGCGAGCATAGCAAGCAGATGATGGAGCTAGCATTTGCCTCAATGCTACTGCCTCGCATAGCAGAAATGGCGTATGATGAGAGAAGCCTGCAAAAAATCTGTGAATACCTAAAAAACCTTGCGGGTGCGTATCACGGATTTTATAACGCTACCAAAATCCTAGATAGCCAAAATGAAGCAATTTATCTAAAAATCTCAAAGCTAGTAAGCCTATCAATCACGCAAGGACTAGCCCTGCTAGGCATAAAAGCAAAGACAAAAATGTAAAAAACACAGGGGCAAAATCTACCCAAAATCTGCCAAATGTTTTTGAATATGCCCAAATATGCCAAAATATGCCAAAACTAGAATGCGTTTTGTGGTGATTTGTGTTGATTTAAGTTTTTAGCGATAGCAAACGGTGCGTTTGATAAATAATAAAATCACAAAATCAATGCTTTTATTTGTGTAAAACCTTGACATTAGCGCGATTTTTTCATAAAATTTTGCCTTTATTTAGATTCCGGATTAGCTCAGCGGTAGAGTAGGCGGCTGTTAACCGCTTGGTCGCAGGTTCGAATCCTGCATCCGGAGCCATTTTTACTACGCATTCTGCTTTTTACTACACTTCATAAAACTCAAAAACAAACCTTACAATTTTTACAAATTTTTCTTATTAGATTTTGCTTAGATTCTGCTTTGTTAGCACATTTATCGCTAAATATTTATCAAAATCGTTATTTTGCTTGCACATTATTTGCTAGGCTTAAACGCCCAAAGTTTGCTAATAGCATATCCGCTTATGGTGTAGCTTACATTTGCGATGATTTGGGATAGGTATTTATCCACGCCAAATTCATAATGCAAAACCACAAGCACGGCTAAATTTATGAGATAGGACACACCCATAGCCACGCCAAACCTCACAAAATCTTGTTTATGGGAATTGTGCGATTTGAAAGTGAATTTTTTATTTAAAAAATATGAGTTAAAAAAACCTACGATATAGCCAAGTAGATTTGCTACTTCGGGCTTTGCGCCCATATACATTAGCACAAATATCACGCCAAGCCCAACCGCTGTATTTGCCACGCCTACAAGGGCGTATCGCAGGGCAGAATTCTGCAAGAGTTTTTGTATTTTTATGCGTTTTTTCATTTTTTTCCTTATTTTTTTGTAGATTTATGCGTTTTTTTAGCTTTTTTATGCAAATCATAGTCTATCAATCTAAATTTTTAGTTTTTGTGTTTATTTTATTGCGTTGTTTGTGTGCGTTTTTGTTGTTTTTAGATTCTATGATTTTGGCAAAAATTTTTGTAGCTACAAAACCTTTTTTGAAAGATTAAGTAATGTTTTTTGCAACTTTTTTTTGCATTTTATAGCGATAGATTGCCACGAATCTGCAACTTTTAACAAAGTCGCAGATTCTCGCAATGACAAGAAAAATTCCCTCTCCCTTTAAAAAGTGAGGTGGAGTCCAAAATCAAATCCCTAAACTTGCAAGATTATAAAATCTTATTAGTGAGCGGTAATGACTTAAAATCTTAAGCAAAGCATTTAATCACGCTAATGAGCGATAAATCTAAGCGTGCTAATTTTTAGCAATGCCAAAAAACAATAAAATCAAAAAACAAACATTTTTTATCGAATCACGCCAAATTGCAAACCGCTTACAAAATCCCTTAGCCTACCGCTATCTTCAAAAAAATCCCGCAAAAGCAATGTTTCTTTTGAGCCTGATTTTGCGCTGATTTCAAACCCCAGCCTCTCGCTATCTAAAAAAAATCCACCAAAAGCACTTAGAAAATCTAGCGCGAAATTATGCGTGTTGATTGGCATTTTGTCGTTGATTAGGCTTTTGCGCAAGATTTGGCTCTCTTTTGTGATTATGGATTGTATGTCTTTTTTGTAGGTTTCTCTATCTGAAGCGCGAGCTTTGTTTGCCACATCGATGGCATAAATAGCATACATCGTATCGCTAAAATCTTGCGAAGTAAGCGTAACTTTTAGATTTTTGGGGCTAAAAAGCGTTATGCTAAATTGTGCTTTTTTGCGCGTGATATTGCGCTCGCATTCTGCGTGGCTAAGATTTTGGCACAGCTCTTTGTAGTCTATGCTTTTTGGCAGGGCACTTAGCATAAAATCTAGCAAAAATTCTGCCAAACTTTTATGCTCATAAAATGGATTTGTAGCATTGCCTTGTAGCACTAGCACTAGCGCGCTACCTTGCTCGCTTGTAAAATCCACGCGATAATCATAGCTAACGCTTGCCCCCTCTTTTTTTATAGTAAGAATGTCTTTGAAATATTTGGGGATAATCTTTTCAAATTCGCCCTTTTGAGAATCCGTGTGAAAAGGCAACGAATCTAAAAAGAAATCCGCCGATACATTCGCACTCAAAGCCACTTGCAAAGTATCAGGGAAAAGCCTAAAATGTTGGGAGATTTGAGATAGTTTGATATGTGGGGAAAAAATCTCTATTTCTTTTGGATTTACGCAGATAAAATCTACTTCGCTCCCCTCGCATTCTTGCTCTAATTTTACGCCTAAATTTGCCTCTTTTATGCGTATTTGTTTGGGATTGCTTTGGGCGATTTTATCTAGCTCGCTAGTATCTAGCAGGCTTAGCACCCCTACATAAAAAGGCGAAAAGCTAAGGGCTTGCTGCAACACTCGTTTATGTAGATTTTTGGGTGGGGCATTTCTATCTTTTTTTGCTTGGAGTTTTGCTTTTTTTGCATCGATTTTTGCCTGCTTTTTGGCTTCTTTTTTTGCTAGATTTTGCGCTTTTTTTTGGGCTTTGATTGCGTCTTTTTCTTGGGATTTTTTGCTTTGTTTTGCATTATTTTGGTTAGATTCTGTTTGCGTGTCGCTATTTTGTGGATTGGGATTTTGGTTTGTATCTTGGCTAGATTTGGCAGGATTTTGCTGTGATTTTTTTGGATTTTTATTAGTATTTGTAGAATCTTTTTTTGCTATATCGCTTTTTGTGTCGTTTTTTGTGGATTCTTTAAGCGTCTTATTTTGAGTGGATTTTGTTGTATTTGTCGTTTGTGTCTTTTTTGGTTCTTGCGTAGTGTTTTTGCTATCTTGTGTGTTTTGCGTAGGATTAGCATTTGTGCTTATAACCCCGCTAGCCAAAGCCACAAAAACAATGAAAATTTTTAAAAAGTTCAAACGCATTTTCTATCCTTAAATTTTGTGTCGTAAATTTTGTAGCGTGATACAAACATAGCCAAAAACCACACAAACACTTTACACAAACTCCCCTATGAAGCAAGACAAATCGGCTACATTTCTAAACCAAAATCTATCATAAAACAAAAATCCCAAAATAACCTAAACCCCCTAAAATAAAATCCTAATAAATGCAAAATCTAGTCTATAAAAATCTAGCCTGCAAAAAAACTAAGATTTTAATGCCCTCTCCCACTGATATGCGCTATCTATAATAGTAGCCAAATCATCATATTTTGGCTTCCAATCCGTGCAAGACAAAAGTTTTTCATTGCTAGCTATGAGTATCGATGGGTCGCCCTCTCGCCTGCTAGCAGGATTTACCACGAAATCTACCCCGCTTATTTTTTTGACACATTCTATGACTTCTTTCACGCTATATCCGCGATTATAGCCTACATTAAATATTTCGCTTTTGCCCCCCTCTCTTAAATGCCTAAACGCGCTTAAATGCGCGCTTGCCAAATCATCTATATGGATATAATCCCTTATGCAAGTCCCATCTTTTGTCTCATAATCCTGCCCAAAAATACTCATCGATTCTCTCTTGCCTACCGCACATTCTACGGCGACTTTGATAAGATGAGTGGCGTTTTTGCTTCGTTGCCCTAAGCCATTGCCTTTTGCTAGATTTTCATTTGTGTTTGCCATACTTGCCCCCGCGACATTAAAATACCTTAACGCCACATAATTTATCGCGCCGATTTTGGCACTATCTGCTAGCACGCGTTCGCTCATCATTTTGCTAGCACCATAGGGGTTTATAGGCATTAGCGGGGTGGATTCTCTCACAGGGATAAACTCCGCGCTAGGCTCGCCATACACCGCCGCCGTAGAAGAAAAGATAAAATCCCTCACGCCATTTTTAGCGCACAAATCAATCAAATTTGTCGTGTTTATGACATTATTTTTGTAGTATTGAAGCGGATTTTGCACCGATTCGCTAACAATTAGCGAAGCGGCAAAATGCACGCACGCGCTAAAATCCCCCTGTGATAAAATCTCATCTACGCGCTTTGTATCGCATAAATCCATTTGGATTAGCTCTACGCGATTGTCATACAAAAAATGCAAATATTCAAAGTTTTGCCTAAAACCTGTGGATAGGTTGTCTAGTATGGTGATGCTTGCATCGGTGTTTGCCAAAAAGCAGAGCGCGGTATGAGAGCCGATATAGCCACTGCCACCTGTAAATAAAAGTCTCATATTTTTTAACCTTTTTTGCAAAATTTACCCCTCATTATAGCCAAATACCATTAAAGTATGTTAAAATGCTAGGCTTTATGGGCAAAATCTTAAAGATTTTAATGCCAAGATTTAACGCCACAACAACAACTAAAAGAGGTGTCAAATGAGTAAAAACGCAACGACTAAACATACAAAATCTAGCCCAAAAAAACCACTAGATTCTACTTCAAATCCTAGCAAATCTACAAAATCTAGCCCAAAATCTACTTCTAAAATTACCTCCAAATCCGCAGATTTTATCACGGATTTTACACAGCAAGAAAACAATTTGCTTATGCGGATTTTAGTCGCGCCACAGATGGCAAATTTTAGCGGAGTGATGCACGGGGGCGAGCTTTTAAAGCTATTTGACCAAGTGGCGTATGCTTGCTCTACTAGATTTTGTGGGATTGGCACGGTTACTATGAGTGTGGATAATGTCGCCTTTTATCAGCCAATCCCCATAGGCTCGCTTCTTAGCCTCTATGCAAGCGTGAATTTCACAGGGAAGACAAGCTGTGAAGTCGGCATAAAAGCCGTAGCACAAAATCTAAAAGACAGAAGCGAGACACATTGCGCTAGCGGATACTATACGATGGTAGCAAAGCAAGATGGCAAGACGACTTTAATGAGAGATTTTACCCCCAAAAGCGCGGAGGAAAAACGGCGATATAGCAACGCCCTAAAAAGACGCGAACTACGCGGAAATCTACAAAAATAATACTTCAAACGCCACGATAATCCACAAACACGCTTTATAAATCTAAAATCCGCACCCAAAATCCAAAATCCACAAATCTACAAAATCCACACAAAAATAACAAAGCGCGTTGGCGTTTTGCTTTTTTGTGTGGATTGCTATGATTTTTGTAACTTGGCTAAAAATCGTAGATTTGTAGCAATTTATGATTTTTTGCGAAAAATCCACGAGGATTTTAATAATTGTGAGGATTTTTAATAAGTTTGAGGGGTTTTTATCAGTGCTAAGATTTTGCGTGAAAAATCTTTTTGATTTTTTTGCTTCAAGCATTATTGATTTTGCAAAATGCTTCAAAATTTTCCTTACATTCTTTCTTATTTTTTTACATTTTTGCTTGCCTTTTTACATTTTTGTTTGCTTTTTTCTTGCATTTTTTTATCGCAACTTTTTTCATTTGTTTGCCGTTTTTTTTTTTTTTTTGTAAAACTTAGAAATCCAAATGTGATTTTGGGAAAATACAAAAAAGGAGACGAAATGTCAGCATTACAAAAATGTCCAAATTGTGGAATAGAGGCGGAGTTATTTTGCTATAAATGTGGCGAAATAGTCGGTGGAAAGGAATTTAGCGATAAAAATAGTTTGGAGCAAAGTAGCAAAAATCTAAAAGATTTTATCGCTAAACTTAGCCAAAAAGTAGAGTCAAAACCTGCGCCAAATACAGCGGTGCAAAGCTATTTTGATGAAGTGGCAAAGATTAAAAATGTGCTTTTGGTTGGCAAAAAAGATGAGGATAGCACGGAATCTAAAAAGATTTTAGATGGGTTCATAAACGAAGCGGAAAATTTTCTAAATCAAAGTCAATATTTAGAAATCGCCTTTGTAGGCACGATAAACGCCGGGAAATCCACGCTTATAAACGCGCTACTAAAGGCAGAATACGCAAGCACGCATTCTACGCCTGAAACGGCTACACTTACGAAGTTTCGCTATGGTGAAAAAGCAGAGATGAAAATTACCTTTTACACCAAAAATGAGTGGGAAGAGCTGTGGAATGACGCAATCAAAAGTGGCAAACTTTTTAAAGATAGATATGATGAACTTGGCGCAGAATCTTACAAAGATAGCTTTGTGGGCAAGCAAACTATCACGGAGGATTTTAGTATCGATACGCTTAGAAAATACACTTCCTCAAAAAGCCCTCAACACTTTTTTATCAAAGAAGTAGAGATTAGCTACCCTGATTTTCCATATCAAAAAAATCTAATGTTTGTGGATACTCCCGGGCTAGATGACCCTGTGCCATATCGCTCAAATATCACTCGTGATTATATCAGCACCGCAAAAGTCGTGCTTGTTTGCAATATGGTAAATTCTATGAAAGAAGGTGAATTAAATGTGATTTATAGCGCGTTTGACAATACAGGCGGAAAACCTGAAAAAGTCTATGTGCTAGGCACGCAATATGATACTTTTTCAAATCCCAAACAAGACTGGGATACGCAAAAAGCTGAATGGGCAAATTATCTCACTTCTCCAAAGCAAGTTGATGGAGCAAAAGAGCACACTTGCTACACTAAAAAGCTAGCGAATAAAAATATCATCGGCGTTTCTGGCTGGACTGCTTTTTTGTGCGAACTTTATAAAAAAGGCGAATTAAAAGATACAAAACCGCTAAAAGACATTTGCTATAAAATCTTTAGCAATGATGACATAGATGCAAATTTGGATAAATTGCTTGAGTTTTCAAATGTGGATTTGGTAAATACACGCATACAAAAAGATATTTTGGATAATGCGCAAAAAATCTATATCGATGGCGTAAAGGCGACTTATCACAATCTGCAACGCAACATAAGCGAGTATTTCACAGGCGATATAAATAAAAAGCAAGAGACTTACAATGCCCTCTCTGGCGGACTTGAAGCGACAAACGCACAAATTTCAAAAGAAAAAGATGAGCTAAAAGAGTTGCAAAAAGCGCAAAATGAGATGGAAAATATCATCGCAGACTTTGAATCTCAAAGCAAAGCAATGCTAGAAAATCTAGGTGAGCAAATACAAAATCTCATCGAAAGCAATAAATAAGGGAGGTGTATTATGGGCTGGTTTGATGATTTTGCAGATGGTATTAAAAATGGCTTGAAAAAAGCTGTTGATTTTGTAGCTGATGGTGCTAAAAAAGGTGTTGATTTTGTGGCTGATGGCACTAAAAAATTTGTTGATTCTTGTATTATGAGTATGAAGAATGCCATTGCACTTGGGGAGTATGCTTGGGATAGCGTTACGGGATTGTTGTCCTCTGATGAAGCTAAAAAGACTGCTAGAGAGATAAATCTTGCAAACAAAATGGTTGCTAACTTTCTTGCTAGCACTTCTTTTGACAAAGATAAATCAAGCATAAGCAGTATGAAATCCTTGCAAGATGAGATAAATAGGTTTAAAAATACCATAGCAAGTCAAGCTGAAGTATTTGAATCTGAGCTAAGTCGTATCGGTAGAGAATGTATCGACAAACTAGCACAAACGCTAACCCAAGACGCCGCCAATGATTTTAAGGCACAATGTGAGCTGGCATTTGAAAAGACTGCGGGGAGCGCGCTAAATAGCATTAGTAAGAAAATCAGCCTTAGCGATGATAAGTTTGTGGATATTTTATCGCTTCCTAATGGTTTGGAAAAGGAAGAAAAAATACAAGATTTTATCGATAAAGCTACGCAAGAAGGTTTTAGGACGCTAAGCTATCATTTTAAAGAGGGCATAACGGACAACATAGCCCAACTCATAAAACAGCTAAACAACGAGCTAGAAATCCGCCGCACTTTGAGCGCAAAACAAATGGAGTTTTTGCACAAAATCAAAGAAGCTGGAAGCGTGGAGCAAAAGCAAAGTGAGCAAGCAAATATCGCTTGCAAGCTAAATAAAAATATTGCTATTTTAAATGCGATAAAGGGGGTGTAGTATGACGCAAGCAATTTTGTCGATTTTGACACAAGCAGGTAAGGTGCTGAAAAAAGCTGGTCCAATCATAGAAAAAGTAGTTGCATACTTGCCATTGATAACAAATGGGATAAGCACAATAAAAAGTTGGTTGTCTGGCGATGAGAAAGAGAATCTCACAAGCGAACTCTCCCAAAGCGAATCCTTTGACGCGCAAAAGGCAAGTATCGCAGAGATTCAGCAGATTCGCGGGATTATTTCGCAGTATAAAAACGCTTCGTTGCAAAAGATTGATGATTTTGCAGGGCAGATTGTCGATGGATTTTTTGAAAAAGTGTTTAGCGATTTTGGTGAGCTTTTTGGCGAGATTGATGAAAATATCGCTAAAGATATGCGAAGTGGGGCTAACTATCACTTTGGCAAAGCAAAGGAAAATTTGCGCCAAAATATAATGAGCCAAATTAGCTTTGATAATGAAAAATTGGCTGAAATCTTGCGCGGTGATAGTAGCGAGGACAAAAAGCATAAGCTAGATAGCTTTATAGATTCGGTAAATGCAAATGCGTTGCGTGGGTTTCAAAATGAGCTAGAAAATAGCCTAAATGCGGTTTTTGAGTTAGCAAAGCAAAAGCTAAATGGCAAATTGGAGGGCATAAAATCTAGCGCGGAAAAAAGCGTGCGATTTTTGGAGGATTTTCAAAATTCGCCCGATAAATTAGCCAAAGAAGCACAGCAAATCACACTTGCCAAAAGCATAGCCATAGATAGTGCGATGCTTAAAGCGATAGGGTAGGTGGCATTTGAGCGATGATAGATTGCTAGAAAATATCGCGGATTTGGTGCATAGTGAGTTTAGGTTATTTGTAGCGGATTTGCTATGTGCCAAAGATTTTGATATGCTAGAAATGATAAGTAGCGATGAGATAAGGCGCAAAATCTGCAATGATAAGGCAATCAAAGCTAAGCTACAAGAGATTATCAAATGCCCTAATGAAAAAATCATTATCAATGATAATGGCGATTATACAAGCGTGTATGAAGCGTTTGTTTTGTGGATTATTGGTAGGATTGGCATAAAAAATAAGCTATTTTTAATGCTAGAGACAAAGAGGCTTTATAGCAAGCAAAATCTTTGTAAATCTTATGCCAAAATCCAAAATCTACATTTAAAAAAAGCAAAAAAGCAAGCAATGCTAGCGGTGATAAAAGGCGAGAAACTAAAAAATACCAAACATATCAATGGTAAAAATAACGCTACAAAATCTAGCGGATTTATGGGCGGGTTTATAGAGGCTTGTAGTGAGGGTTTGAAAAACATTGATAGGGGGATTTTGGATAAAATGAATTTGCAAGTTAGAGAGGCATTAAAACAAATTAGCGAGGAATTAAAACAAGATACAGAGCGGATTTCGCTAGATTTAAAAGGTTTTTTAATGAAAAATGATTGAATGCTAGCCTAGATTTTGCAAGATTTCGCGCAAGTTTTCTACCACAAACTTTACTTGCTTTTTGGTAATGATAAATGGAGGCATAAAATAAATCGTGTTGGCTAGCGGACGAAGCAATAGCCCCCTTTTTAGCCCTTTTTTAAATACTTCTAGCCCCGCTCTTTTGTGCCTACTACCCACAATATCTAGGGCAAAAATCATACCGCAATGACGGAGGTTTGCGACATTTTTTAGGCTAGATAGATTTCCCCAAAGCGAAGCGATAAATTCGCTTAATGTTTGATTTTTTTCTATGATTTTTTGGGAGGCAAAAATATCTAGCACCGCATTTGCAGCCGCGCAAGCAAGGGCGTTGCCCGTGTAGCTGTGAGAATGCAAAAATCCTACATTACTATCGCTATCGCCATAAAAAGCCTCATAGATTTTATCGCTTGTAACCACCACAGAGAGAGGCAAATATCCCCCGCTAATGCCTTTGCTAAGGCATAAAAAATCTGGCACTACCCCGCACTGCTCATAAGCAAACATACTCCCGCTTCGCCCAAAACCTACGGCGATTTCATCAAAAATGATTAAAATCCCATATTTTTTAGCTAGCTTGCAGGCGGATTTTATAAAGCCTTTTGAGTAGATATTTATCCCGCCTGCGCATTGGATTAACGGCTCTAAGATAAATGCGCAAATATTTTCCCCCTCTTTTTGCAAAATCTTTTCTAATGCGCGGAGTTCTTGTTGGTAGTTGCTAGAATGTATGGGGTTTGTGGATTTTGCAAGTTTTGATTTTGTGGATTTAGATTTTGCGTTTTTTGTCGTGGCAAAATCGTTGATAGAATCTGTAAATTTTGGCACAGGAGTGGTGATACATTCTAACAACAACGGCTTATAAATGTCTTTATAAAGCCCCACATCTCCCACGCTTAGCGCGCCTAAAGTCTCGCCGTGATATGCGTTTGATAGCGTTAGAAACTTGGTTCGCTTTTTTGTAGATTTTGGTTTATGGTTTTTAGAATCTAGCGCGTGATTTTTAGCTAGATTTTGTGTGATATTTTTGTGGTATTGGTAGCTCATTTTTAGGGCGACTTCTATCGCACTTGAGCCATTGTCTGCATAAAAACATTTATTAAGCGGTGCGGACAAAAGGCTAGTTAATCTATGTGAAAATCTAATAATTTGCTCGTGAGAAAAGCCCGCTAATATAATGTGCTCTAGGGTTTTTAGCTGTTTTTTGATTGCTTTATTTATGGTTTTATTTTGATGTCCAAAAAGATTTACCCACCAGCTACTGACACAATCAATGTATTTTTGCCCATTAAAATCATACAAATACACGCCCTTTGCTTTTTTTATGGGGATTAGCGGGATATTTTCGTCATTTTGCAAATTTTCGTCATTTTGCGAAATGCTAAAATGGTCTTTCATCTGCGTGCAAGGATGCCAAATATGCGCTAAATCAAGGGCTTTTAATCGGGCTTGTTTGTCGTTTTTGACTGCGCTTTTTTGCAAGCGTTTTGGCAAGTGTTTTTGCAAGTTTTTTGGTGGTATTTTTGGGGGAAAAATTTGTGGCATTTGCTAGCCTTTTTTGTGGTTTTTATGGCAAAATACTACACCAAAATCTATAATTTCATTTTAATAAATACGCTTTCATTTCACATTTTTATATTGTTTAGGGCAGGGTGCAAAAGTGCAAAATTACTACATAAAACAAATCTTAGATTCTCTAAAAAAGCAGGATAATTATCGCTATTTGCGCGATTTTAGCCATAATGGCGCGTATTTGTGCGGTGATAAAAAAAGACTGCTAAATCTAGCGAGTAATGATTATTTGGGTTTAGCGACATCTAAAAAAATGATAAAAAAATTTTATCGATTTTTTAGAAAGACTAGTCAAAACGATTTTTCATATTTTAGCTCATCTTCTTCGCGCTTGCTTAGCGGTGGATTTGGCATTTATGGGGTTTTTGAAGCGTATTTGGATTCTATATTTTTGCCTAAAAAATCATTGCTTTTTAATAGTGGCTATCATCTAAATATTTCCCTTTTGCAAGCCCTTAGTCATCTCCCAAACTCACTTTTTTTGCTAGATTTTTATGCGCACGCTAGCATAATCGATGGCGTGCGACTTGGCGGGGCTGATTTTAAGCGATTTAGGCATAATGATATGTTGCATTTGCGTGAGTTGCTAGAATCTAGGGCAAAAAAATATGAGCATATTTTTATCATAAGTGAGGGGGTGTTTAGTATGGAGGGGGATTTTGCGATGTTAGGCGAAATCATCGCGCTAAAAAATGAGTATAAAAAAATGGGCAAAAATATATATATTTACCTTGATGAAGCCCATAGTGTAGGGGTTTTTGGGAAATGCACTTGCGATGAGATAGCAAAGCAAAAACGCATAGCAAGGTGCAAAAAACAAGATTTAAGCGATTTTGCTTTTAATGATTTTGTGCGTGATTTTGGCGCGCAAAATGACGGGCTTGGGCTAGCTAGGGCTTTAGATTTGCACTCACAGATTGATTTTTTAATCTTTACTTTTGGCAAGGCGATAGGCTCAATGGGGGCTTGCGTGATTTGTGATAAACATTTCAAAGATTTTTTTGTAAATAAGGCTAGGGGGCTTATCTACTCTACCGCCCTGCCACCTATAAATGTGGCGTTTAGCCACTTTGTGTTTCAAAAATTAGGCACAAAATCTATGGCAAGACGCAGGGGGAAATTAGCAAATCTAAGCGAGGTTTTTAAAAGCGGATTAGGGATAATCGCTAGCAAATATCATCTAACCTCACTTGGAAAAAGCCATATATTTTCTCTCATATTAGGCGAAAATACAAGGGCTATCAAACTAGCCAAAAAGCTAGAATCTAGCGGGATTTATGCCCCCGCGATAAAATATCCAACCGTGCCAAAAGATATGGCTAGAATCCGCTTTTGTCTAAATGCAAATATCTCACAAAAAGAGGCACAAAATGTTTTAGAGAATTTGGAGAAGCATATAAAATCTATATAAATTATGGGCATAAAATTGTGAAATTTTTTGGGTAAATGCAAAGGGATAAAATGAAAATTTTTACACAAAAAAATAGCCTTAAACCACGCGAAAATCTAATCATATTTTTTAGCGGATTTGCTAGCTTGCCTAGTCATTTTGATTTTTTGTTTGAAGCACAGGATTTTGCTAGCAAAAATCCATCAAAAAATACGCACGATTTTGGCACGGATTTTAGTGTGGATTTTGGTGTGGATTTTGCATCAGATTTTGGCTGGGATTTTGATTTTTTGATGTGTTATGATTATAGCGATTTTAGCGAGTGTGAAGCACAGATACAAGGGCTACTAAAAGAGAGCCAAACATACAAAAAAATCTATCTTATCGCGTGGTCTATGGGCGTTTTTGTGGCGTCTATGTTGCTAAGTGATTTTGCAAAAAAACATAACGCAGATTTTGGCTATGATTTGGACAAAAACTTTGCGCAAAAAATCGCTATAAATGGCACAAATATCGGCATAGATAATACCTATGGAATCCCGCATAAAATCTTTGCTTACACGGCTAAAAATATCAAATCTAATGCGTTTAAAAAAGCACTTTTTGCAAGCAGGGATTTTGATATTTTGCACTTAAAAAAGGATTTTGATTTAGCGGATTTTACGCATAATTTTTGCTTGCCACATAACCTAGAAAATGAGCTAGAATCCTTGCTAGATTTTTATCACTTTTATTTGCAAGATTTTGCGCAAGATTTTGGGCAAAAAAGTTTGCAAGATTTTGATTTAAATCTTACGCAAAATTTTGCGCAAAAATTTGCACAAAATTTTTTGTGGGATAAGGCAATCATTTCACGCGATGACAAGGTTTTCCCCACAAATGCGTGTGAGAAATTTTATGCGCAAAATCCACATAAAATCCACACAAAAATCATTTATACAAACGCACCTCATTTTGCATTTTTAGGCTTTAAAAATTGGGCTAAAATCCTGCAAGCATAAATCCACAAAATGAACCAAATCGACACAGCCAAAGTGGCAAAATCTTTTGCAAAAGCAAGCAAGACTTACAAAAAAAATGCCATTGTCCAAGAAAAAATGCGCTCCGTGCTAATAAAAATGCTAAAAAAATATGGGCAAACATATTTTGAGAATGTGTTTGAATTTGGCATAGGAAATGGCGAGTTTAGCGAGCTTTTGCAAGAAAATATCAAACACAAAACATACACCATAAATGATATAAATCCGCCATTTTTGCATAAAGATTTGGATAAAAATCCGCACTTTGATAGCATAGAAATCTTTGATATGAATACGCTAGAAACGCATAAAATTTTTGCGCAACGATTTGATTTAATCGCGTCAAATGCGTGCTTGCAATGGCTAGATACGCATAAGATTTTGCGACTTCTTAGCACTATGCTAAAGCCAAATGGGATTTTATTGCTTAGCACATTTGGAGAGCAAAATCTATGCGAGCTAGAAAAAATAGCGAGCATTTCTCTGCGATACGCTAGCGCAAATGACATAAAAACTACGCTAGAAAATGCGTGCGAAGTGCTGGATTTGCAAGAGGGGGTGGAGACATTAGATTTTGGTAGAAGTATTGAGGTGTTTAGGCATTTGCAAAAAAGCGGTGTAAATGCGCTAAATGCGGATAAAAATACATTAAATAAATCATTGCTAAAAGCCTATCAAGCGCGATTTGGCGGGCTTATCACTTATCATTCAATCTATATTTTGGCACGCAAAAAAGTATAAAATTTTAAGGAACTTCTAAAAAATAGATAAAAATAGCGTAAAATACGGCTTTTATTTTCTGCAATAAACCCCAACAAACTACCTTAAAATCAACCCCACAAAAAGGACAAAAAAATGCTCCAAACCATAAACTTATCAATGCGCTACCCCACCAAAAAACTCTTTGAAAATGTGAATCTTAGCTTAGATTCAGGCAAACGCTACGGGCTTATCGGCGCAAATGGCGCGGGAAAATCCACGCTATTAAAGATTCTCTCAGGCGAGGACGAAGCCACAAGTGGCGAAGTGGTAATCGCCCCAAATGCAAGACTTGGCGTGCTCAAACAAGACCAATACGCCTATGAAAATCTAAGCCTAAAAGATGCCGTGCTTATCGGCAACAAACGCCTCTATGACGCAATCAAACGCAAAGAGTGGCTTTATGAAAATGGCGATTTAAGCGATGAAAAAATCAACACCGAATTAGGCGATTTAGAAATGATTTGCGCAGAAGAAGACCCTACTTATGAATGCGAAGTGGTGATTGAGCGGATTTTGGAGGATTTGGGATTCCCCGCTAAAAGCCATCAAAACCTTATGAGTAGCCTTACAGGCGGGGATAAATTTAAGATTTTGCTTGCCCAAGTGCTATTCCCAAAGCCTGAAATCTTATTGCTAGATGAGCCCACAAACAACCTTGATTTGCCCTCAATCGCGTGGCTAGAAAACAACTTAAAGCATTATGAGGGCGTGATAGTGGTGATTAGCCACGATAGGCATTTTTTAAATTCTATCTGCACGCATATTTTGGATATGGATTTTGGCTGCGTGCGCGAGTTTAGCGGGAATTATGATGATTGGTATATCGCTAGCACGCTTATCGCCAAACAGCAAGAAGCCGAGCGCAACAAAAAGCTAAAAGAAAAAGAGGAATTAGAAAACTTTATCGCGCGTTTTAGCGCAAATGCTAGCAAGGCAAAGCAAGCCACTTCGCGCCAAAAGCAATTAGAAAAGCTAGATATTAGCGCGCTTAAAGTTAGCTCACGGCGCGACCCTAGCATTGTGTTTAAGCCAAATCGCACAATCGGCAATGAAGCCCTAGAATGCGAGGGAATCAGCAAATCTTATGGCGATAAAAAGGTGTTAGAAAATGTGAGCCTAAAAATCCTGCCAAATGATAAAATCGCGCTAATCGGTCCAAATGGCGTGGGCAAAAGCACTTTATTGCAAATCCTTGTCGAAGTTTTACAGCCCGATTGTGGCAATGTGAAATGGGGTGCGACTACTCATCGAGGCTATTTCCCACAAAATGTAAGCGAGGAAATAAAGGGCGAAGAGACGCTCTTTGAGTGGCTTCGGGCATTTGATAAGCGCAAAGAAGCGGGGGAAATCCGCAATGCGCTGGGCAGAATGCTATTCTCAGGCGAGGAGCAAGAAAAGCAGGTAAATCGCCTAAGCGGTGGCGAAAAACACCGAATGGTGCTAAGTCGGCTAATGCTAGAGGGCGGGAATTTTTTAGTCCTTGATGAGCCCACAAATCACTTGGATTTGGAATCCATAATCGCGCTTGGCGAGGCGTTGTATAAATTTAGCGGGAATGTGATTTGCGTAAGCCACGATAGAGAGCTAATCGATGCGTATGCAAATCGCATAATTGAGCTAGTCCCGCAGTTTGAAAAAAACGATAAAAATGGCGCGAATCTCCCCGCCAAAATCATCGACTTTCGCGGAACTTATGAGGAATATTTGGAGAGTAAGAACATTTGAGGGCAAAAGTATGAAAAACAACAAAATAGTTGGCAAAGCAATGGGGCAAAAAATCGAAAAAATGTTTGGTTTGGATAAATTAAAAGAAGGCGAATCCAAAACGATAACTACTGCAGAAATTAGAAAAAAGATACCAGAATATCCAGCCAAAAATGGACACCCAGCTTTTAGAGATGGTAGCAGAAATGGACAACAAATAGGATTCTTAGTTAAAGAGTATAATGTCAAAAAACACCATAAGAATCCAAACAATCAAAATAGCGAAGTAGTAGAATTTGAAATTTCAACTAAAAACACAAAATGAACTACATAGGCTCAAAACTCAAACTTAGCGATTTTATTGCGCAATCCATCACGCAACGCATAACAAAATCTAAACCACTGCGCGAATGCGTATTTTGCGATTTATTTGCGGGCACAGGGGCGATTGGCAGGGCGTTTAAGCGCAAGGTGCGTAAAGTCATCGCAAATGATAGGGAATTTTATAGTTTCGTGCTAAATCAAAACTACATAGCAAATCACACGCCGATACAAAATCTAAACGCGCTCGTGGCAAATCTCAATAATTTGCAAGGCATAAAGGGCAAAATCTATGAAAATTACTCACTTGGCGGGACGCAAGGCAAGGCACACCAAAGGCTATATTTTAGCGATTCTAACGCAATGAAAATCGATGCGATTCGTGTGAAAATTGAGAATTTAAAGCAACAAAACGCCATAGATTCTAACGAGTATTATTTTTTACTAGCCTCACTACTAGAATCCGCTGATAAAGTCGCAAATGTCGCCTCTGTGTATGGTGCGTTTCTAAAAAATCTTAAAAAATCCGCGCTTAAAACTATGGAATTTAAGGGCGCGGATTTTGAAATCAACGACAATTCGCACGAGGTTTTTAATGAGAATGCAAGTGATTTAATCGCTAAAATCAAAGGTGATATTCTCTACCTTGACCCGCCTTATAATGCCCGTGAATACGGCGCAAACTACCATTTGCTAAATACAATCGCTTTGTATGATGACTTCACTCCGCAGGGCAAGACGGGACTGCGCACATATCAAAAAAGTGATTTTTGCAAAAAGGGCAGTGCATTAAATGCGCTGGAAAATCTTGTGAGAAATGCGGATTTTGAGTGGATTTTTTTGAGTTACAACGATGAGGGGATTTTGGGATTAGAGCAAATCGCAAGTTTGTTTAAAAATTATGGCAAGTATGAGCGCGTTAGCAAAATCTATCAGCGATTTAAGGCAGATTCTAC
>NZ_JBSIUU010000022.1:0-44147 GCF_053654535.1 Helicobacter sp. T3_23-1056
TAAAAACGAAGCATTTTTAGTTTTTTGCCAAAAAATCAAGCGTTTTGACACAAAATCTAGCCACGCACTTGGGCATCTACCCCCCTGCAAAATCTAAAAAAATCCTACTATGCTAGCCTTTGCCACGCTTTTTTAGGCTTTTTTTGACTTAGCTTTTTTCTTTTTAGCCAAATCTAGCATAAAAAGCTAGCAAAAACCACGCATTTCACACCTTGCAGGCATAAAGCCTTAGCGTTTTACTTTGCCAGCAAAAAGCCCTAGTTTTTTTTACTTTGCTAACAAAAAGCCCTAGCTTTTCCCACCACGCTTTTTTTCGCTCAAAAATTAACACAAAAAG
This sequence comes from Helicobacter sp. T3_23-1056, assembly GCF_053654535.1. Classification (NCBI taxonomy): domain Bacteria; kingdom Pseudomonadati; phylum Campylobacterota; class Epsilonproteobacteria; order Campylobacterales; family Helicobacteraceae; genus Helicobacter; species Helicobacter sp. T3_23-1056. Next base: position 338 of record NZ_JBSIUU010000022.1, read on the forward strand.
AAAAGAGATAATTCGCGCTCACACGCTCAATATGACAAAGAATAGCAATCCGACAGATTCAATCGTCATTGCGAGCAAAAATGAGTGTAAGCGAATTTTTGCGTGGCAATCCAAAAATCCCCCCTCCCTTAGCACGAGGGGGCTAGGGGGTGGGTATTTTTAGATTCTACCGCCGTCATTGCCACGCGTTGCAACGCAACGCGTGGCAATCCACATACCATATTCTGCCATTGCGAGCAAATGCGACTTTGTAAAAAGTAGCATTTGCGTGGCAATCTAAAATCCCCCTCCCTTGCGGAGGGGGACAAAGGGGGTGGGTATAAATCCGCCAAATCCACCACAAAAATTACCCACCCCCCACCCAACGGGTTGCGAGGCGTTAGCCGAAGCAAAAACCCCCTCCGCAAGGGAGGGGGTTTTAAGTGAAAAGCCACACGCAATGGATAAAACGCCAAGCGCACATTCTAAGATTTTGAGTGAGAAATCGGGGTTGTGCAGTCGCGAGCGAGGAAATAAGACTAATGCGTCTATTGACGAAGCGAGCGACAAACTCCACGATTTATCGCCAAAAGCTGAATGTGCCACTTTTGAATCCACCCTTATTCGATTCGACAGAGCCTACTTTCGCCTTGCATTTCGTGCGATTGCAAGGGATACAGATGAGCGGACACTGATTTTTAGCCTATTGCCAAAGGATTGCGGATTTGGACATACAATGTATGGGCTAATCCCAAAGCGATATATTTTAGATTCAGGACAGATTCGCACAAGCGATATAAGCCACACAAAAATCTGTTTTATGTTAGGGATTTTTAACTCACTAATCATGGATTATATCGCAAGGGCTATGATTCAAATTAGCGTGGATAAAACTTATATCAAGCGAATCCCACTGCCACAGCCAAGCGATGAGCAAATCAAAAGCAATGAAGCTTACGCATTTATCGCTAAGAGCGCGCTTATCTTGCAACTTTACAACGACAAAGCGGGGCATTTCGCGCAGTTGGCAAACGAATTTGACATAGCAAAAAGCGAAATCCCCACCACGCCAAAACTCTACGACAGCCTAAAAGCACGACTAGACATAAAAGTAGCCAAACTCTACGGGCTAGATTTTAGCGACTTTTCGCATATATTAGATTCATTTAAAGTCCTAAACTCCAAACAACCCGCCTACATCGCGCTACTAAAATCCCTGTGGGAGTGAAGCGCGCATATTGCAAGCATTGCTAAAATATTTTGAAAATAGCTAAGCGCGGGCTATTAGTTTGGGGGATTATGATGTGTATGGAGCGCAAAAATGGTGAGTTGCAGGTTTATAAAGATAAGTTAGATTCAATCCCTGAATATCCAAAAGGCGGAAGTGTCGGACTTTTTGAGTTTGTGAAAAAGTAGAGAAATTATAAATATAGACGAAATTTTGCAAATATTCTAGCCCCAAATCACACGCAAGTTAGCAAAGATAAAGCAAAGTTATTAGTCACCTCGTGGCTTATCGGAAATGATTTGCATACAAGCATTATAAATTTCCAAATTGTTTATAATTACAAATTTGAGTTTGTTTCGCGTGCGAGTTATGGCTTGGAATAGTGTTTCAATAGGGTTATAATGCCAACTTCTATCGCTATAACCTAGCTTATTATTGTTGTAGTAAAAATCTTGCGTAATTATTACAACCACATTGTCAAATTCTTGCCCTATAACTTTATGTGCGCTTTGTGTGGATAAAAATTGAACCTTGCGTAACTTATCATCATTAAAATTACTTGGAGTGAGATAAATATATTCCCAACCTTGCTCTATTAAATAATCAACATAATATTTTGCTTCCTCGTTATTTTCGGCATAGTAAAATGATATATCGTTGTAATCATTACCACTCATTGCATCGCTTGATATTTTTTCTAAATTAAAAAACTTTTTTATAAATGAAGCAATTTGCTTGTTGCTTCTAATTTTATTGCTTATATTGTAGTGAAATTGACCCGCAGCTTCTTCGATAAGATTCACAACTTTTTCAGCTTCATTTTGTCGATTTAATTTTTTGTTTTATGTCGTGCGCAAATATCAATGTCTTATTCGATGTTAAAATCTCTGTTACTTGTTTTACGCCTAACCTTTGTGTTTCATCAAAAATCAAGATGTTAGAACCAACCTGCTCTAATTGAAATTCTTTGATAGGAATTATATCCCATTTATTTTGAGATAATTTCAAAATACCGTCATTTGAGGAAGCGCAATGAATAATTGTAATTTTATATCCTTCCTTCATTAGTGATTTAGCGATGTCATAAGTAAGCAATGTCTTTCCAGTCCCTGCTTGACCAGCTATGGAAAATATTTTTGATTTTGCTCCTTGTATGCCTAGCAAAACTTCTTTTTTTATTTTTTCTTGAGCTTGTGTTAAGAAGTATTTATTTTCCAAAAAAGATTCTGTATTGTTAAATGGAGAAACTAGGTAATTATTTGGAATAAATAAGTCATTTATATTTTTCGTGCTATCTTTAAAATTATCAAGAATTTTTATAATATTATCCAATTTTGTAATTTCTATTTTTTTGCTACTTTCATCATAATAATAAACATCGCAGGTTTCACTAACAAAAGTAAAACAATAAATAGTTTTTTGTAAAAATGAAAGATAATAATGATTTCTTTGGAGTTGTTTTGTCATTTTTGTTAAATCTATTTTTTGTGATTTTAACTCAATATTTACGATGTCATTTTTGCCAATTCGCAAAATATCAAACTCTTTACCGATTTGTGGGATTTGATAGTTAATGTAATAATTTTCAAAGATATGACAATAGTTATGGGAAGTATGCGATTTAAGATTTTTACACAATAACGCTAAATCTCCTAACTCGTAATCTTTACTATGAATGATTCCTAAGTATAATTTGATTTGTTCTGTTATGTTGCCAGTATTGTATAAATTATAGAAGTCAAGTAAGTTAATAGGCTTCACTCTCGCCCTTTTGTATTAGCATAGCCAATGCTATTTATCGTTGCAGTGATGAAACCAACCATAATTTCGCTAGGTTTCATCACCGTTATGCGCAACGCACAATAAAACGATATATCTCTATGCGTTGTCGCGCTATTTCATCGCTCCTTTTGCGCTTTGCACGAGTTTATTAAAGCTCTCAATGTCATTCATCGCCATATCGGCTAGAATCTTCCTATCCATCTGTATATTTGCGAGCTTTAGCCCGTGCATAAATTTAGAATAGCTTATATCTTGCATTCTGCACGCGGCGTTGATACGGATAATCCAAAGACTTCTAAAATCGCGCTTTTTTTGCTTCCTGTCGCGAAACGCATAGCACAAACTTCGCTCTAGTTGCTCTTTTGCCTTGCGGAAATGCTTCCTACGCCCGCTATAAAAGCCTTTTGCCTGTTTTAGGACTTTTTTGTGTCGCCTACGGCGCACTATGCCTGTTTTTACTCTCATTATTTTCTCCTTTACCTTTTTTTATATTTCTAAGGTGTAGCCCTGCTACGCTTGTGCTTTTGGGCTATTTTTGCGGATTGCTTCGCTAACCTTCGCTTGATGAATGTCGCATTCTATCTGCGCTTATTTAGCTTGCAAAGCCACAAAAATAGCCTCAAAATCCTTGCGCGTATGTTTTGATTCTAGGCTAATCTTGCCCTTTTTTGCAAGTTTGATTCTCGCTATAAGGGGGACTTTGACTTAAACTTTTTTCTAATCGCATTTTTGTGCATTTTAAAATGTGCAAAATCTTTGCGTTTTCACTGCTATTGTTAGCGCGTTTCGCACGCATAAAAGCGCGTAAATCTACGCTTGGCAAAGCAGATTTTTCACAGAATCAATATTTGCACTATGCACAAAATGGGGCGATTTTAGTCGCGCTTTGCGCTTGGGCGATTTTTTGGTCAATATATGACTGCGAAACGCACTGCCGCGTTTGATAAGATTTTTTTTGCATTTAAATCTTTTTGCCGCCCCGCGATTTGTTTTCATCTTTGGCATTTGCTACCTCCTTTCATAGATTTTATGTTCTGTAATATATTTGTATATGTTGTTAAATATCGCCTTATTTTCTGTGATAATATCCATATTTTCGTCAATGATTCCCTTATACATTAGATTATTCTCATTAACAATTTTTTTATCCAAATATTTTTTCGTATAATATTTGTAATATAAATCAAGCGCAGTTAAAAGTTTATATTTAGCAAGCACTATATCATTTTCATTTGAATTTATATCAGCAATGCAGTTTAAATAATTTTCTATTTTTTGTGTCATAGAGAATTCAATTTGCACTGTCGCACTTTTCACAAAAATACTCCTAGCAATTAAAAAAGACGCAAAAATTGTAATTAGAGGTGGCAATACATCTCTGTTTAAAAGAAACTTGATTGTGAATAATGTAATATCTTTTGTGGTTTCTAGCATTATTTTTTGACCTCTTTAGTTTGTGTTGTATTTTGTTTTACATCAGCTTTTAGTTGCTGTTGTCGTCCTTGCTCTCGTATCTTTTTTGCTAACTCCAATGCTAAACTATATCCACTTAAACTTTCATTGCTAAGGTTTGCTTGCGTCGTGTTTTTTTGTTTATTGCTCATTTTCACTCCTATTTTTTAGATTTTATATTGTGCCATAAATTACCTAAATTTCTAGCAACATAATATTTACTTGATTTTTTTAGGCACATACAGCACGGAGAGATAGCGTCCCTCTAGCTTTGGCTCTTTTTCTGCTATGGCGACTTCCTCTATCATTGCTGCGACTTTTTTTAGCGTGTCAGCCCCCGCATCAGGGATATTTACCTCGCGCTGTTTTAAAAACACCTTAAATCGCACATGCTTTCCAGATTTTAAAAATTCTATTGCGTGCTTGACTTTGTAGTTGATGTCGTTTTGGGCGATTTGGGTGGAGAGTTTGATTTCTTTGATGTCGATTTGCTTTTGCTTTTTGCGCGCTTCTTTTTGTCGCTTTTCTTGATGATAGCGGAATTTCCCATAGTCCATCACCTTGCACACAGGCGGTTTGGCATTTGGCGAGATAAGCACCAAGTCCAAATCCTCCCTCACCGCGATTTCTAACGCCTCCCTAGAGCTCATCACCCCATACACTTCGCCACTATCGCTGATACAGCGCACTTCGCTAAGCTGTATTTCCTCATTTATTAGCACTTCATCTTTACTCAAAGCTCACCCTTTGCATTTTAGATTTTACCATTTCCAAAAATTCTCCTTCGCTTAGATTGTATTGTGAATCCTCTTTTTTCACGCGTCTATCGCGCAATGCTAGCATTTTGGATTCCACTTCGTTTGCGCCGATGACCGCGATTAAAGGCACGCGGGCTTTTTCTGCGTTGCGCACGCGCTTTGAGAGGGTTTCGTTTTTGTCGCTTACTTCGCTATACGCGCCGATTTCGCGCAGTTTTCGCTGGATTTCTTTCGCATACGCGTTTTGCTCTTGCCCGATAGGGATAAGCACCACTTGGGTAGGCGCAAGGGCGAAAGGAAACTCCCCGCTAAAATGCTCTGTCAAAATCGCTACAAACCGCTCAAAGCTCCCCAAAATCGCGCGATGGAGCATCACAGGGCGTTTTGCCTCATTGTTTTCATCGGTGTATTCTAGCTCAAAGCGTTCTGGCAAATTCATATCCACTTGCACCGTGCCACACTGCCATTTACGCCCTATCGCATCGGTTATCTTTATGTCGATTTTAGGTCCATAAAACGCCCCGCCACCCTCATCTATGCCGTATTTTATGCCGTTTTTTTCTAGCGCGTTTTGTAGGGCAAGTGTGGCGGATTCCCATATAGAATCTTCGCCGATAGATTTGCTTGGGCGCGTGCTTAGCTCCATTTCGTAGCTAAAATCAAAGGCTTTCATTATTTTGTGCGTAAATTCTAGAATCTGATTTACTTCGCTTTCAATTTGACTAGGCAGACAAAAAATATGCGCATCATCTTGGGTAAATTCCCTAACCCTCAAAAGCCCGTGAAGCACGCCACTTTTTTCGTGTCGATGCACCACGCCGTATTCATAAAATCTAAGCGGCAATTCGCGGTAGCTTCGCTTGGCACTTTGATAGACTTTGATATGCCCGACACAATTCATAGGCTTTATGCCATACTCTTGCTCATCGATGGTGGTGAAATACATATTTTCTTTGTAGTTGGCATAATGCCCGCTTTTGCGCCACACATCGCTTTTTAGGATTTCAGGTGCGCGCACAGGCTCGTATTCGCGCATTATGAGTGCGCGGGTGAGTAGTTCCTCGATTTTACGCCTTAGCCTTGCTCCTGCGGGTAGCCATATCGGCAGTCCCGCGCCGATTTCCTCATCAAAAGTAAAAAGCCCCATTTCTTGCCCTAGCTTTCTGTGGTCGCGCTTTTTTGCTTCCTCCATTTGCGTGATATAGGCATTTAGCGACTCTTTGTCCGCAAAGGCAATGCCATAGATTCTTGTTAGCATTTGCGCGCTCTCATCGCCGCCTAGATACGCCCCTGCGATTTTGGTGAGTTTAAAATGCGCTAAAAGTTTGGTATTTGGCAAATGCGGTCCCCGACACAAGTCAAAAAAATCGCCCTGCGTGTAAATCCCAAAGCTATCGCCTGTAATCTTACTCATAACCGCGAGTTTTAGCTCATCATCGGCAAATTTTTCTTGCGCGTCTTTGCGACTCATCGTGGATTTGGTGATGTCATAGCCTTTTTGGGCGATTTCTTTCATTGCTTTTTGGATTTTGGGTAAATCCTCCTCGCTAATCTTAGAATCCACCTTAAAATCATAATAAAACCCCTCATCTACCACAGGTCCTACAAAAAATTTCGCCTCAGGGTAAAGGCTCTTTATCGCTTGGGCTAGCAGATGCGCACAAGAATGACGGATAATCTCTAACGCTTCAGGGGAGTTGTCAAAATAGATTTTATCCCCGCTGATTTTGTCTAAATCCTCTAATCTATCAAAATCTTTACTAGCATTTTTTGTGCTAGATTCTAGCGCGGTTTGTAAATCAAAAATCGTATTATCTTGCTTAAAGCCTATAAGTTGTTTGCTACTCATTTTGCTCCATTTTTTTATTTAGATTTTGGCTAAAAAGCTCCACAAATTCCAAAAAAGCGATATTACCATAATCGACATTATTTTATGCTTATATCGTATTTGGCTAGTTTGTGAAAGAGGATTTCCTCACTCATTCCTAGCAATTTGCTTGCCTTTTTGGTGTCGTTTGCGCACTCGCTTAGCACTTCTGCTAAAAGCTGTTTTTCTAGCTCCTCTATTTTGTCTTTTGGCTTTGATTTTCTAGATTCTAAAAATAAATCTTTTGGAATGATTTGATTTTCGCTAAGTATGGCAGCCCTCTCTACCACAGAGAGTAGCTCTCTAATATTTCCGTGCCACTCATAGCCCAAAAGCGCGTCTTTTGCCTCTTGGCTAAAGGTTTTGGATTCTAAGTTGTATTGGGCTATGACAAGCTCTAGCTTCCATTGTGCGATAGGCAAAATCTCTTCTTTCCTTTCTCGCAGTGGCGGGATTTTCACAGGGATAGTCTGCAAACGATAATACAAATCCTCTCTAAATTTTTTTTGCGCGATTTGCTCCTCTAGATTTGCATTTGTCGCAGAGATTATGCGCACATCAAAGCTAGTAGGCTTGCTCCCGCCTAGCCTTGTGGCTTCTTTTTCTTGTATAGCGCGGAGCAGTTTTGCCTGCAGTAACAATGGCATTTCGCCTATCTCATCTAAAAACAATGTCCCGCCATCTGCTAGCTCAAAAAGCCCTTGTTTGGTGGCAAGCGCGTCTGTGAAAGCCCCTTTTTCATAGCCAAAAAGCTCGCTCTCTAGCAGATGTTCGGGGATTGCAGCCATATTGATAGCGATAAAAGCCTCTTTTGCCCGCATAGAATTTTCGTGGATAAACCTCGCAAAGACTTCCTTGCCAACGCCACTCTCCCCCATAAGAAGCACGCTAGAATCCGTTTTTGCGACTTTTAGGACTTGGGATTTTAGCGATTCTAGCGTGGGGCTTGTAGCGACAAATGGGCTTTGCTCGTTGATTTGTGGGGTTTTGGGGCTTGTGGTTTTGGCGTGGGTGCGCTGAAATTCTAAGATTTTTTTGCTACGATAAATCGCTTCTAATAACAATTCAGGCTCAAAAGGCTTTTGAAAAAAATCTTTTACCCCCAAGCGGATAGAATCTATCGCCGCATTTAGCGTGGCATTGCCCGTGATGACTATCATTTCATACTTGCCGCCTAGCTCTTTTAAAAAATCAAGCCCATTCATATATGGCATATTTAAATCCGTAATCACCAAATCAAAGCTAGAATCTAGCGCACCAAGTGCGTCTTTTGGGCTTCTAAAAGTGATGACTTCTAAGTCTTTTTGCTCGGCAAAAAACAGCTCTAGGCTTTTTCGCATATTTATATCATCTTCTACGATTGCGATTTTCATCTGTTTGTCTTTTTGTGGATTTTCTTTCATTGTAGCTCTTTTAGGATTTCTAGGATTAAGTAGCGATTATCAAAATACGCCAAAATCCGTCTAGCAGGCACAGATAGTAGCGTATCATCGCTTATGGGCGTGGCGTTTGCTAAGCTGGCATACGATAGCACAGAAGTCCCGCCTTTTTCCAAACAATCTAGCACCAAATCTTTGTAAAAATACAGCACATATTTTATCGCATAAGATTCATCATCGGTAACCAAGTCATTTATCGGCGTGTCAAGCGAGCAAGTGTATGCGATGGGGAGGGTGGATTTTGAGATAATGGGGATAGAGATATTGTATTTTTCGCCCGTGATGATTCCATTTTGGCTTAATGCCTTGTAAGAAATGATAAATTCTCTTTTTTCTAGTGGCTCGCTAATGTCTGTGTGGGGAGATAGGGCTGGCGGAGGCAAAAGCGGAGAGGGGATTTTTGCGCGTGGCAAATGTTGGGGAATCACGCTAGAATCTAGCAATTCTGCGTTTGCTTTGGATTCTTTGCTCAAGGCTTTTTTTGGGTTTAAAATCTCACTTGCAGGGTTTTGCGCAGGTGGTTTTATGGACTTTATCCTAGAATCAGGCGCGATTACAAGAGAGTCTGATTCTATGATAAAAGATTTTGGCTCTTTGGTGGTTGATTTTTTTGTGGATTTTGGGTTAGTTAGACTAGATTGTTTGGTAGATTTTGCCCCGCTAAAATCTAATCTAGTGTCATCTAGCGATATAGCAAATGAGCAAGGCACAAGGCATACAAATATACAAAAGCTAGCAAATATATTGCGTGAAAAATGCAATATTTTTAAAAAAAGCGTAAAAAATCTTTGTGCAATGGTATTTTTTGCAATATTTTTGTTTATAGAAAGTGTTGTGGGGTTTTGTCGTGTCAGCACTTGTGGTGCGTATAGTAGCATTTGTAGATTCCCTTTTATTTTTTGAATTACTAGATTTTGGTTTGCAAGATTTGCTAGATACAAGCTAGCATTATAGCACATTGCGACTTAAAAGGCATTGTAAATGCTAAGATAATGGCAATTTTTGTCCCTATTGTGTTATAATCGCGCTTATGGCAAAAATCGACAAACTAAAAGAACAACTCGGTATGTTAAAATTTTGGCTTGGTATTTTTGTGGCGACTTTTTTAGCGATAATGGGCTGGAGTATCACAAACTACGCAAAATCACCGCTATGGATACTTGTTGGAGCTGGAATCTTAAGCCTTTTGCTAATATGTGCGATTTGCTTTATAAGCAAAAAGATAAATGCAAAGATTGGTGAAATAGGCGAAGCATAAAAAATAAGGTAGTGATTATGGAATATATCATTTTTGGAATCGCATTTTTTGGTGTCCTAAGCATTATATATTTGGGTATCAAAACAGCGATAGATTTTAAATAAAACAAATTTTACTAGAATGAAAACTCATATTTTGGCATTGCAAAATAGCATTGATTTATCGCTTTATGCGCCACAAAAGCTAAGCATTGATATGTTGCCTTTTGAGATTAGTGAGCGATTGGGGGCGTTTGTCTATGGGATAGAACCTCGCCCTATCGCACTTCCAAATCAACAAAATATCCAAAACCACCAAAATATAAAAACCCCCCCAAACGCTAAAACTAGCCAAAATCCACCACCACAAACGCAAAATCCATTGCAAAATCCACCTCATAACCCCGCAAATTCTGCAGATTCACAAAGCCAAACAAACTCAACAAACCCCCTAACCCCCGCAGATTCTAGCCTTGTTGAGCATATTATCGTTGTTATGCGGGATTTGGACGATGATGCCACAGATGCAAAAAATCCACAAAATTCCGCCCAACAAGAACCCACACAGCAACATAAAACAACCCAAACCCTAGCCAAGCAAACGATTTCCCATCATCTTAGCGCGTATCATAAACCCATACTTTTTGTGCGCGAATCTAGCCATTATTTTTCGTGGATTTTGCAAGGATTGTCATTTTTGGAGAAATATTACGCATTGAGGGATATTAGCGCGCAGTTAGATTTTGTCTTGCAAGAGGCGATAGCCCACCGCGCTAGCGATATTCATTTAGAAGATAGGGGGGATTTTGGGAGTATTAGATTTCGCATAGATGGGCGATTGCGCGAGATAGCTAGGCTTACAAAAGAAAGCACCGCCAAACTCTCTAGCAAAATCAAACTAGAATCCAAACTAGACATTACAGAGACTAGAATGCCTCAAGATGGGCGATATGCGCGGAATTTTGGCGATATAGAATATGATTTTCGTATATCGTGCGTGCCTTTGCTTAGCGGAGAATCCCTCGTGCTTAGGATTTTATACAAGCACAAAGAGCAAATCAGCCTAGAAAATCTAGGGCTAAGCAAAGAGATTGTAGAGATTTTAGCCAAAGCCCTAAATCGCAAAAACGGGCTAATCCTTATCACAGGACCCACAGGCTCAGGCAAATCAACCACCCTTTATGCCGCGCTTGATTCGCTAAAAACCTCCCAAAAAAAGCTAATCACACTTGAAGACCCTATCGAATACCAAATCCCCCTAGCAACCCAAATCCAAATCAACCCAGAGATTGGATTTTCTTTTTATGAGGCACTTTGCTTTGTCCTGCGTCAAGACCCAGACATCATAATGATAGGCGAAATCCGCGACAAACAAACCCTAGAGCTAGCCCTAAATGCCTCTCTCACAGGGCATTTAGTCCTTGCTAGCCTTCATAGCAATGATTGCATTTCGACTTTGGAGAGGCTATTTGAGATGGGAGCACCTAGAAGCGTGGTAGAATCTAGCCTTATTTGTGTCATCGCCCAGAGGCTTTTGGGTAGGCTTTGTTTGCATTGCAAAGAGTGGGAATCTAGCGCAGATAATGAGCAAAGATTTTATGCGGTGGGCTGTGAGAAATGTCAGGGGCTAGGGATAAATGGCAGGGAAGTCATCGCGCAAGGAATCTACTTTGACAATGAGCTAAAAAAAGCGTTTTATGAAATGCCATTTTTAGCAGGAAGCATCGACAAAAGCGAGGACGCAAAATCTAGTCAAACGCTAGATTCTAGCGATTGGCGTGGGAATCTAAAAAAAGCACTGATGGCAAAAAACCTCCCCACGCTAAAAGATGACGCCCTGCGCAAAAAGCAATGGCTAGACTACAAAGAAATAGCCCAGCTTGACTAAAAAACACAAAAGCCAAAATCTAGTCAAAATCTAGCCGCTTCATTCGTAGCGTTCGTTTTTTAAGCCTGCGATATTTTTAGCACATTTTGGATTATGGATTCTATGATGGCATTTTCCTTATGCGTGTCTAGCTTTTTTGTGTGCGTTTTTGGGACTATCATCATTGATTTATCCATATTTTTGCCTAGCCATAGGGACATATCTTTTTGGCTATATATGCCTATGATTTTTTTGCCTAGATTATCAGCTATGTGTATCACGCTCGTGCTAGGGGAGATGACTATATCTGCGGTTCGCACTAGCTCGACTAGATTTAGCAAATCGCTATTATTTACAAAAGTATAAATATTTGGGAGGTTTTTTAGATGTGGCAGTGGCGGGGCGGACGCAAAGCTAGAAATGATGATTTTAGAGTTTGGTAGAGTTGTCGCTAGGGTGTTTGCTAGCCTTGCATAGCCTTCTTTTGTAAGGCTTACAGGGCAGGAATTTGAATACGGGTTTATCAAAATTTTGACTTCTATATTTTGTTTTTCATTTAAATCATTGCGTAAATCTTTGTCTAAATTCTCATTTAAAGCCTTACTTAAATCCTTGCTTGCATTTTCACTTAATTGATTGTTTGATTTATCGCTTGCATTTTGCTTAGAATCTAAAAGCCCCCCCCCTAACTTAGATTTTAAGCCTTTTTTATCCATTTTATCCAATGCCAAAAACGCAAGATTTTGCTCTACAAACTCTCTATGCGCACGGCTAAATGGGAATCTTGCCCCGCTAAAATCCACCTTAGAAATATCATAATGCTTCGTATCTATCGCCCTTACAAGGCTTAAAAGTCGCTTATAATTTGGAGTTTGCGAAAAAGAGCGCGAGTAAAACACGCGTCTAAATTCCCTCTTGCCAAACACACGCCTAAAAATATTATGCCACATCATAAAGCTAATGACTACTTTTGCATTGCTAGTGCTTGCAATGCTTGTGTGCTTGCGGTTTGGCTGTGTCAAAATAAGATAATCAAACTCCCTAAAATCTAGCTCTTTAATAATCTCTTTTTTGCTTAGATTTTGGATATTTATGATTTCATCGATAAAGCGAAATGGAGCAAAAATCTGCTCCCCAATATCCCCACAAAATACGCATAAATGCGCGTTTGGATACAGGGCTTTTATCGCGCAGATAGAATCTAGGGCGATGATACTATCGCCGATAAAAAGATTTCGATAATATGCGATTTTTGGGGATTTTGATGGTGGCATTGTGATTCTTTATTAGATTTTGATTTGTTTTTATTTGTGGGGGATTTTGCTAAAAAAAATTTGGAAAAGCATTTTGGCGTGTAAAAATGCGTAGATTTTAGCAAAATATCGCTACATAGATTTAAATAACGCCATTTAATAGCACACCAAACGCCACAAAACACAATAAATACAACAAAACTTAATGCAAATTTTATATAATAGCGCAAAACAAAGCGCGACTAAGCGCAAAAACTAGGAGTTTAAAAATGCTTACAGGCAAGCTAATAAGCATAGATACAGCCACCAAACAAGGCAAAATCGAGCAGGATTTAAATAAACGGATTTTTGATTTTAGCCTTGATGTGTGGCTAGATGATAATGGCGCGCCACAAGAGGGCGAAGATGTGGAGTTTGAAGTAGAGATGCGCGTGGTTACGCGAGCTAGGATAAAGCCAAAACCTATCGACCCAGACACCATTCCTATGACAAAAATGCCAAATGTCTGCATAGAGGAGTTTTTCGCCCAAGAAAATGAGATTTTGCGTAATTATAGTGATTTTGTAGATGGGCATAGTGCGCTAGATTTTTTGCGTATGAGGAGGTTTTTGCTTACCGCGTATAATGATTTGTGCGAAATGGATAATCTAGTCGAAAATGAGGATTTGCGCAATATCAAGCACGAGATAAATTCGCTATTTAAGGATTTTGAAAACTATGTCAAAAAAGCGCAATACACGCCCGCGTATGCGTTTGAAAAAATCTTTTTGTCTAAGCAGTTGGAGTTTATCAAAGTAGAAAAAGAAATCGAAGCTAGGCAAGCAGCCCTAGCAAATGCCAAAGCCCAATGTCAGACGATGGGGACAAATCTAGAGGCTGGAGAGCGCAAACTGCAACGAATGGATAAAAAATCCCAAGAATTTAGCTTTATGGAAAAAGAAGTCAAAGCTATGCGCAGGGCGTATGTGGATTTGATTCAGTTTATCGCTACAAGCCAAGAGTTTTTAGAAAAAGCGCATTTTCGGCTAAAAAAGTTTAAAGAAGAGCATTTTAGTGAGTTTGTAAGCGTGTATGCACCGATGCTACGAGATATAAAAGATAGGTTTATTTCTTTGCTAAATTCTAAGGCGTATGATTTGGATTCTGCGTTGTGGGGGAGGGCAAAGCTAAGCGAGAGTGTGCGGAGGTTTTTCCGCGATGCGCGCATAGAGGGGGGATTTAGCTCAAAGACATTTTTGCGATATTTTTTGCGCGGTATCGATAGGACAAAGGCTTCACCAAAATCAAAAGAGCTTTTTGACTTGCTAAAATACCTAGAAGATGTCAGCAAAAAATCCGTCCTAGTGCTACGAAACTCCCAAGTCGATGGGCTAAAATACAAAGAAGTAATCCAAAAAATCGACTCCACGCTTAGCATAATCGTAGAAAAAGCCGCTATGAACGCGCTAAAAATCCTTGTATCAAATCCTTGCGATATAGTCGTGCTAGAGGAAAAAATAGGCGAAATGAGCGCGCTAGATTTTATCAAAAACACTAGACAGCTACCAAACCAAAAAAAGCAAATCACATTTTGCCTAGTGGTGGATACTATGCCAAAATTTGAGCAAGCACAGGAAGCAAAAAGTGCGGGCGTGCAATACATTATCCCAAAGCAAAATATGGACGCGCTATTTGATAGCGTGCGAATGGCGATATAATGCTTTTTTGAATGTGATAAAACTATTTAGCTTTGATTAGATTTTATGAATATTTAAGTGATGATTTTTGGGTTTTGTTTTTTTGGTTTTGTTTGGCTTTTTTTGGTTTTGGGCTTTGTTTTTTTATTTGTGTGAAAAGTTGTGGAAAAGTTTTTTTGAGTTTTGGTTTTTTAAGGGGTTTTTTGGGAGTGAAAAAATAAAAAGGCTAGATTCCCCCAAAAGATTGAGAGAGAGATAAGGGGAATCTAGTTTCTTCGGAGTTTGAAAAAGTCTGCTTTGTCCCCATCGGGGTAATGGGGACAAGTGAAATACTACATAAAAATAGTTAATGAAAAAAAATTATCAATAAAAAATTTTAATTTTTTTAGAATTTATTTTGTAAAATGCGAAAAAATGCGCAAATTGCGCAAGAAATATATATATGAATATAAAACATAAATTGCAAAAAAACTACAAAACTACCCAAAATTTTTGCTAACGCTTCGCAAATGCACTAAAAAATATCCTTGCCAAAGACTTCACATAAGCTATATAAACGCCTTGTTTAAAAATCGTTTTTTTTTTTTTTTTTGTAGCATTTCTTTGCGCCATAAATCCCTTGAATCAACGCATTTAAGCGGATTTTGGTAGCAAAATCTATAAAGGAGTCGTAATGACAAAATATCTTAGTGTGTGCGCTGTGGCAGTGTTGGCATTGTTTATGGCTGGTTGTTCGCAAAATTTAGCGAAATTTTCTGTCGCTTCGACGGGTCAAGCCCCTCTTGCAAGCAATATTGCAAAAGGCGAAACGGTGCAAGGTAAATCTTGCATTACCAAAGTGTTTGGCATAAGTTTTGGCAATAGAAATAATCGCATAAGCGATGCGGTAGCCAAAGCCCTTGATAATGCGGCTAAAAACAACCAACCATCAGACGCGCTAACAAATGTAGATATACGCGCTAGTAGCTGGTCTTTGCTATTTTTTGGCAAAAACTGCATAATCGCAAAAGGACAGCCAATCGGTGTAAAATAGGCTTTTTAAAAGCGTTTGGATTTATTTCCAAATGTTCAAAAAAAGGAATTCTTTTAGGAATCGCATAGATTTTGCCAACACACAAAATCTATGCACATTTTATTTTCTAAATCCGCATAAAACCCTAGAATCTACTTAAAATCTTTACAAAACCCCCTACTTTTACAAACCTCATTTGTTTTGTTGCAACTGCGATTTTACACCCCCTTAGCAAGCGTAGCCATAATAAAACACCTTGTTTAAAAATCGTTTTTTTTTTTTTTTTGTAGCATTTCTTTGCGCCATAAATCCCTTGAATCAACGCATTTAAGCGGATTTTGGTAGCAAATTCACTTTAAGGTGGTGTGAGATGCGAGAATTTAGCAAATTATGGCAAATGGGCTTAGTGTTGGCGTTGTGTATTGTAAGTCTTAATGCGTGTAAGGATAATCCATTGACAGATAAACACGGTGATAAAAATTGTGCCTTAAAGTGTGAAAATACTTTTAGGGGACAGCCATTAGATAATGTCGCTGTGCAGGGCTGTATAAATAGCTGTGGTTGCACCTACACAAGCAAGACTACATATACTTGCGATTAACGCTCTATGCCCCATTGACTTAAGCCTTATGTGCGTCCTTAAACGCGCATAAGGCTCATTAACTTAAGACACACATTAGCAATAGCATTACAAAGAATCAAAATACATTAGTCATACTTCTAAACAATGTATTTTATGATTTGCAAGTTTTTGATTTACACCCCCTTAGCAAGCATAGCCATAGTCGCGGTTGTGGAGCGCAAGATTAGCTCGCTATCCATTCCATAGATTTTGCGATTTTGCGCTATCAAAGTCTCTCTTTCCTCATCGCTAAACCCCCCTTCAGCCCCGATAATAATCCCATTTTGCAAAATCTCTTTTGTTTGCGCGCTAGATTGCAATATTTCCCCACCAAAATCTAGCACACTAGCCTTTTTATACCGCGCCAATACCAAATCCAAATCGCGCAAAATCTCTACTTCGCATAGATTGCTTCGTCCGCATTGTTCGCAGGATTCTACCAAAATCCGCTTGATTCGCTCCGTGTCAATTTTTGCTCCCCCCTGTGAGAATCGCGCATAAAACAAACTTAGCTTGCCAAGCCCTAGCTCATTTAGGCTAGGCAGGGTTTTGTAAATACTTTGAGGCGAGATAATCGCCCAAATGATATGCGAAAAATATCGCGGAATCTTTGGGAGGATTTGGCTAGATTCTAGCTTTAGGGTGGCGTTTTTGCGGGATATGGATTCTATGCGATAGGTGTATAGCCTATCATCGCGCAGGTTTCGCACGGCTTGAGTTTGCCCGACTTTGCCCCTGCGAGCGTAGCATATATGGGCAAACGCCTCCCCCTCTAGTGTCAAAACCTCTTCCCCGCAGGATTCTACAAACACAAACTGCATAAACCACCCCGCATAAAATCCACAAAATCTAGGGTTTGATTTCACTCATACAAATGCAAAAAGCTAGATTTTAGCTAGATTTAGGCTATCTTGCAGGGCTAAAATCTCTTTGATTAGCCCCTCTAGCTTATGCAAAGGAATCATATTTGCCCCATCGCTTAGCGCGTTTGCAGGGTCATAGTGCGTCTCCATAAAAAACCCATCTACCCCCACAGCCGCAGCTGCGCGCGCTAGATAAGGGACAAATGAGCTATCTCCACCGCTTTTTCCTCCCGCAGCTCCGGGCATTTGCACGCTATGAGTCGCATCAAATATGACGGGCGCAAACTCACGCATTATCACAAGTGAGCGCATATCTACGACAAGATTTCCATAGCCAAAACTCGCACCTCTCTCTGTAAGCCACACTTTGTGTTTAAGCGAATCTGCAAAACTAGCTTCATTTATGGAATTATCACGGGTTTTTAAGGCTTTTAGCACGGAGTAGCGCATATCTTTTGGGTTCATAAACTGCCCTTTTTTTATGTTGATTATGCAGTTTTTCTTTGCCACCTCGACTACCAAATCTGTCTGACGGCACAAAAATGCTGGGATTTGGATAATATCTGCCACTTCTGCGATGGGACTTGCTTGGTGGGATTCGTGTATGTCGGTTATGATTTTATAGCCAAAATCTTTTTTGATAGATTCTAGCATTTTTAGCCCTTTGTCTAGCCCCGGACCGCGGTATGCTTCTAGGCTTGTGCGGTTTGCTTTATCAAAGCTTGCTTTGAAATAAAAATCTATGCGTGGATTTTGCGCGATAGGTGCTATGCCCTCTGCTATGCGAGATAGCTGCTCCTCACTCTCTATCACGCAAGGACCGCTCATTAGGATAAGTTTTTGATTTTTGTTCATTTGGTTTCCTTTGTTTAATGTGTTTGATGTGCTTGATGTGTTTAGATTTTAGCCATCTTTGCTATTTAGATTTTGCGTTTGATTTATTGGCTATGGCTTTAAACTCCCTTGTAATCATATTATAATTTAGTATTTCTCCTGTCTCAATTATATAATACCACCCAAAAATCCTAAGCTCCCCCCTATCAAATCGCTCCTCTACAAATGGATAACTCATAAGATTTTCTAGCTGTTGCTCGATATTGATTTGCTCGGTTAGCCATATTTTTTTTGCCCTTGAAGTTGGATTTTGGGATAGCACTTTTTGCTTTACAGGCTCTAGAAGGGTAAGCCATTTTTTGACATAGGGGGTTTCTTCTAGCTTAGCAGGTGGCTCATATATCGCGCTACACGCACCACAATTACTATGCCCGCAGATGATGACATTTTTGATTTCTAAAATCGTTAGGGCGTATTCTATCGCTGCGGTGGTGGCTAGGTAGCCCTCGCGCAAATTTGCAGATTCTTTATACGGGGGGATAATATTGCCTATGTTGCGAATGACAAATAAATCGCCGGGGTCAGAATTTGTAATGAGGTTTGGCACGACACGCGAATCTACACAGGAAATAAACAGCGTGTGGGGTTCTTGGTGTTTTTTTAGGCTTTCATATAGCTCTTTATGCTCGATAAAATCCTCTTCTTGAAATTTTATCGCGCCTTCAAATAGTTCTTTCATCGATTCTCTTTTGCGTAATTTTGAGTAATGTTTGTATGAATTTTTAAGTTTTTCAAAAATTTTGTGTATTTTTGTGTTTATTTTACACTTTTTACTTAAATTATCGTTGCATAAAGCAAGTTTTTACAAAATGTTTTGGTAAAATTCCGCTTTAACTTTTTGGTAACTTTTTGAGTGGCTATTCAGTGTAAAATCAGTGGCGATTTAAGTGGAAAATTCGTGGCATTTTAGCGAGAATTTTTAGGCAACGCAAAATCTAAGCAAAGTCAAAATAAGGAGGCTTTATGCAGGATTTAGACAAAGTGTTAGGGCTAGGGCTAGCGGGCAATTTTGCAAATCATTTAGAGCAGGCTGGCGAGGCGGGGGATTTTGCCTGTATCATAGGCGATGAGGAGTGCGCACCAAAGGGGATTTTTCCATTTTTTGTGCCTGATTCTAGTGGGATTTTGGGTAGATTTTGCTTTGATGACAAGGTGGTGATTTTGCCAAATGATGCACATTTAGTCGTCCAAGCCGAAGCAGAAGTCGGGCTAGAATGCGACATAATCTATGAAGAAACAAATGGCAAAAAATGCGTTAAAAGTGTGGTCCCAAAGTATTTTATGGCGTTTGATGACGCATCTGTGCGCAATGACAAAGACGCACAAAAGCTATCATTAAAGAAAAATTTTTCTATCGCTTCAAAAGGCTTTAGTCCGCAAAAAATCGCCATCGATGAGTTTAGCCCAAGCGGAATCTGCAAAGATTACTCCATCGTATCGTTTGTAAAATCTAATGGCAAATTGCACCAATACGGCGAGCTTAGCGAGCTTAGCACATATAGCTATTTTTATGAAAAATTGATTTTATGGATAATAAAAAAGCTAAACACGCAAGAGGATTTTGGTGTGCTAGAAAACTTGCCTAGCGTGCTAGCGGAGGCAAAATATCCTAAAAAGGCGATTATTGCTATCGGTGCGACACGATATACGCACGAGTGTGAAAATCGCTTTTTATGTGAGGGGGATTTGGTGAGTATCATCGTTTTTAACCACCAAAAATACAGCTTTGATGAGATTAGCAAAATCGCAGGTAGTGAGGATATTTACGCCACAGCGCGAGGGCTAAGCGATATTTCTGTGCTAGCACAAAAAGTAGTGAGACAATAAATAGCAAGCAAAATCTACAAACTAGCCACAGCACAAAATCCAACACAAGCTATGCTTGGCAATATGTGAGCAAGTAAAATCTTTACAACGCTAGATTTTGCTTATGAAATGATTTGATTTCTAAGATAGCGTGAGTGGGCAAGTATATGTGGTGTGGATAGATTTTGCGTAATGTCATTTTGACAATATTATCTCTGTGATTTCTATGATACTCTCTAGTCGCTCATCGTTCCAAAACGCGCTTGGTAGCAAATATTTTCCACCCATAAACGCAAAAACCTCCCGTGTAGAATCATATTGTTTTGCAAAACTAGGGGAGGCATACCTTATCGCATCTCGCACAAATGTCGTGCAGTAGAGAGCGTTTTTATCTGCGCTTAGGACAAAATCTTTGCCCTCTTGTGCTAGAGCGTATTTGGCGATTTTGTCTTGTAGGGGTGGTTTGAGCGGTATGCGTTTTGTGCCTATGAGTATGGCTTGGGATATGAAGTCATATCCACTGCTTATGATGACTTGATTTTGTTTGGTGGGGTTATCATCGGTGGTGGCGTGTGCTATGAGAAGTGGATTTGTGCTAACTATTATGCCTATGTGAGAAAAATGGGATTTGCTTATAGAAGCGATGAGTGCGCTCTCTTGGTTTGTGCCTTTGCGGAAAATAATATCGCCTTTGTGAGATTTTGCTGAAATGGTGGCAAGCAAAGAAATTGTTTGTAGGGATAATGTCTTAGGTTTGCTAGATTTTATCGCATTTATGTGAGTAAGGTTTGCATAGCCAAACCATAGCAAAAGCAATAACCCCCCACAAATGCTTATGCCTACTATGATTTTGACAAAGGATTTTGACAAAATGTTTTTCTTTTGCTGTTCTTTGTCGTTCGCTTTGGTGTTCCTCGTTTTGGTGTTCATAGTAGGGATTTGGAGGGTTATATGTGCCAAAACATTATCGCGCTAGATTTTAGAATCATCTAGCAGGGCAAATGGCTAGCAAATGGCTATTTTTGATTTATTTATTGCACTTGCACATACCATTTGCCATCGATAAGTGCTACTGCCCAATCTGTGCCATTGCCATCAAACTCACCATTTTCAAACTCAACTTGGACTATTACTTTTGCCTTAGTTTTTTCATCATTATAGATAGTTTCTTTTGCTTTGATGGATTTGATTTTGCCTGCTGCTTCGTATTGGGCTCTCATCATAGGTATCTTGCTATTTACTGTCGCCTTATCTTGCCCTTGTATAGGTTTGCCATCTTTATCACGCATCATTTCGATAGCTTTATCAGCCTTGCCATCTACTATGTATTGCATAACCGCTTCAGCGCACGCCTCAGGGCTACTATACCCACCACCGCACGCGACAAACCCAAAAAACGCTAGCGCAAAAAGCGCGACTTTATAAAAACACTTCATTTTGTCTCCTTTGTGTGAAGTCTGTAAAATCCGTGATTGCAAATGCAATCGCTAAAATCTAAAGCCTTTTATACCTCACAAAGCCTATCACCCAAAATCTACAAAAGAAATGGTGGCAAAGCAGAGCATAAAAACGACACTAACTAACCCCCCTTAGTTTGTTAGTTTTTGGTATTGTGATTATGTTTTGTGTATTGCCTTTGCGCTTAAAAAATATTGCGTATGCACATTTGTGATATTTTTACAAAAAAACAAATAAAGTCAAAAATATCACAAAGATTACTAATCTATTTTGCCACTTCGCTCAATCTCCCCTGTGAAGCCATTTTCATCACATCGCCATAACGCACTTTAAACCCTCGCCATCTTGATATGAACCTTCCTCTAGTCCAAGATGACCTTGTAGAATATCCTCTTGCCTTGTATTCTTCGATAAGCCCCTTACGATTTTCATCTTCTATATAACTTTCAGGATAACCAAATACTCTAGCAATCAAACCTTCGCATTTGTGCCTATTAGAATCCTTGCCACAGAGCATTTCCTCTATATGAGGGCTATATTCAAAACTTATTACGCTAGCGTATAGTTTTTGCGTTTCTTGTGGAGTTTTCATATCTTTGAGTTTGGGTTGGTTTGTAGCGTTGAGATATGGATACCATAAATCTCTAGCAAACTCCATAAAATCCTCAACAAACACGATTTCAGAATTGCGTAATGGTATGTAATAATGTCCATCTTTTTTATCTTTCACAAATTCCGCATTTCTAATATCCAAATCTACAGAACCTGCAATCATCCACCATATTGCCAAATCCTGCTCTGTTTTGTTTGGGAAGTTTTCTCTAGCATATTTTTCTATGCCCGAATTAGAGCCAAGCGTTGCCCATTTGCCTAAAAATAGATTATAGCTATTTTCACTTGGTTTTCCTCTGCCCTCCCTTAAATTAAGTATGTGAGACAAAATATTTTGCGGATAAAATGAAAGATCATTTTGTGCAACCTTGATTTTATCCACATCGATAGTATGCAAAAATGGATATGTTGCAATCGCCTTAGGATTAGGGAATGCTTTTTTGTCGTATAACACAACATACCGCCAAATATTTTTTTCATTACTATAAAGCTCCTCCAAAGTAACGGTTTGTCCATTTATGATAATTGGATCTCCGTCTTTATATGGATATGGTTCATCAGGCAGTGTAGGTGCTTTTGTATAAGTAGCTGGTTTGGAAAATCCAAAAAAACTACCCACAAATCCACACCCACTAAACATAAATGTAGCCATAAATATCAACACAATATTGTAGATATATTGTGTTGAGCCAATTTTATTTACCTTATTCATTGTTGTCTCCTTTGTTTTGTATTTCAGCTTTGTTGATATGCTCTAGCTTTATCCAAGCAAGTAGCTCTACTATAAATGAGATGACCAAAAATACCCACGAAATCGCGCCCAGCCACAACGCCGTAAGCACTGTATCAATCAGCACGAAAATATATGCGATAAAAAAGAGATTTATATCTGTTAGCTTGCTCATTTCTTTGTAGTAGCGAAAACCATAAAATATGCCACCTAAAGCAACTGCAAATCCCAAAATTTTCACCGCATAATATCCTATGCCAACTCCGCCCATACCGCCAATCACGCTAAAAACAGCTACCCCTGTAAAAAGAGTGCCTATCCAGCCAATCACTACGCTTGCCACCATAAACACCAAAAATAAAGTAAAGTGTTTTAGCAATGTAGGGCTTTGAGATTGCCCACTCACGCCCTTGATAGCAAAAAACATAACTATATAAGAAGCTATGCTAAAGATTTTGCCAACAAATGGGATAACCGCACATACCGATAAGACCAAAGCTATGTAGGCTTTGAGCTTGATTTTGCCTAAGTCTTGGTTTGCCATTTTTTCTCCTTATTTACAAACTTTTCTAGCACCAAAAGTGCGAAAAAGTATGCTACAAAAAAAAAAAAACGATTTGTCAATAGCTTGACAAAAATTTTTAAAGTTTTTTGGAGGTGGATTTTGTGAGATTTTGGCAAAATTTTTGGTAAATATTCGCATTTAGGAACGATAAACGCTTTGTAAATACTAAAATTGTATTTGTGATGCCGATGCTATGAGAAGCGACATTGCGTCTTGCACAAATGGCACAAAACTTTGTGGGCTATGGTGCGACTTGCGGTGTAGCGGTGGTAAAATACAATGCAAAGGCGTTTTAAGGATATTAGAAAATGCAAAAAAAGATTCAGCACAAAGCTAATCATACTCACATAGGGCTACAAAATAAAAAGCCAAATATGATAAAAGGCATTATCATAAGCGTTTTGTGCGCGTTTGGTATGGTATTTGCCGTGTGCTTTTTGATGTGGGATAGCTATGTGGATACGCTAAATAAGCAGGGCAACCTAGAAATCCAACTAAAACAAGCCCAAGCCGTCCTAGACTACCAAAGAGAGCAAAGCGAAGAGCTATTAGAGCGCAGAAATCAGCGCATAGAATACTTAGAAAATGAGCTAAAAACTTACCGAAAGAAAAATGTAAATATGCAGATTTTGGTGATTGACAATAATAAAGAAAATCCGCATTTGCCACAAGTGCAACAAATCTCCCCGCCCACTCCGCAAGTTCCACAATCGCCTACACAAAATCCATAATCACAAAATCTGCCAAATCCTAGCCCCAAAATGCTAGCCAAAATGTTAGATGGCGTATCTCTCAATCACAAAATCTGCCAAAGCATAATAGCGCGGATTTGTCCCAATCCACACAAAATCCGCTCTATCACAAGCACAAATCCTAGCGCGTGGCAATCATCAAAATCAATATTTAAATAAAAAATATAATAGCTTATGATTTAAATAGATTGCCAATATTTTGCTAGCGCAAAATCTAGCAATGACGGCGTGGGTGTGGATTGCCACGATTTTTAAGATTTTAGATTTTAGTCAAAAACTCATAAAAATGGTGGTGGTAAAAAAGGTGGTGGTAAAATGATGGTGGATTGATTATAGCATTTGGCAAAAACTTTGCCACGCTAAAAAAAATGCCACGCTAAAAAATCTTACCACGACAAAATCTTTGCCAAGCTAAAACTTTGCCACACCAAAATCTTGCACACAATGCAAAAACCCTAATTTAGCGAAGTTTTTAGATAGCTTTTTAGCAGGCTAGCGATTGTTTGGGCTTCTTTTTGTCTCTCTTTTTCATTTTTTGCACCCAAAAAATACTCATCAAGATGCGCTTCTATCATTTCTTTAAATATCGCATACGCGCCACCTTTGACAGAGCCTACCTGCTGAATTAGTTTAAAAAAATCCTCATCGTTTTCTATCCCCCTCTCTAGCCCTTGAAGTTGCCCTATTAGCTTGTGTATGCGCCCGATTAGTTTGCGTTTGTTTGGGATAGTCTGTGCCATTTTTGCTCCTTTTTGCTAATGTGTGGTATTTTCAAATCATTAACCTAGAATTAACCTATGCGGGTATAGTATCCAAAATTTTTTAACACTAAGAATGCCAAACATAGCAAAAAGGCGTCCCTAAGACAAAATCCTAGCCCCACAAAATCTACCCAAAATCTAACCAAAATTTAAAAACACAAAAAAGGACAAAAATGACAGCTTATAAAATCCAAAACCTAGATTGCTCAAATTGTGCCAATAAGCTAGAAAAAGCCTTAAATGCCTTGCCAAGCGTTAGGAAAGCAAAGATTGCTTTTGCAAGTGATATGCTATATATTGATTGTGATGATTTACGCGAAGTCAAAGAGTGTATCAAGCAAATCGAGCCACAAGTAGAAATCCTAGATTCTATAAACACCAAATATTCGTGGATAAATGCCGAGTTAGTCAAACTTTTTGGGCTTATTTTTGTGTTTTTAGCTAGCCTTGTTTTTGAGCATTTGTATTTGGATTATTTTGATGAGGGCGAGGAAGGTGGGGGAGCGCCAAGTATGTTGGAGATTTTTGCCACTATGGGTAGCAATGCGACAAATGGGGATTTTTGGCTTATCGCGCTATATGTGCTATGGGTGGCTATCTATGTGCTAGCGGGAAAATCCGTGCTAAAAGGTGCTTATACTAGCTTTAAAAAACGCGAATTTTTTGATGAAAATGTGCTGATGCTAAGTGCGTCTGTAGCGGCATTTTGCATAGGGGCGAGTGAAGAAGCGGTAAGCATAATGCTATTTTTCTCCGCAGGCGAATACCTCCAAAATCTAAGTGTCAAAAAATCCAAAGAATCTATAAACGCGCTATCTAGCTTTGATTTACCCAAAGCGCACAGGCTAGATTCTAGCCCAAATCCTAGCAGTGAGGCAAAATCCACAATCAAAACCAACCCAACAAAAGCCACAAAATCTAGCCTAGATTCTAGCTTGCAACCCATAGTCAAATCCACCAACACTTGCGACATAGATGCAAAAGATTTGCGTGAGGGCGATGAGATTTTGCTCTATGTGGGGGAGATGCTCCCTGCGGATTGTGTGCTGCTAAGCGAAGAGGCTAGCTTTGATATGAGTGCGATTAGCGGGGAGTCTTTGCCCTCTAGCGCAAAAAGTGGCGATGAAATCCTCTCTGGCTCTATCGCCCTACACAAAGTAGCCCATCTAAAAGTCCTGCGCCACTTCGCACAAAGTCAAATAGCCAAAATCACCGAGCTTATCGCCTCTGCTTCTAGCCAAAAATCCCCCACAGAAAATTTCATCACAACTTTTTCGAGATATTACACGCCTATTGTGTTTTTTATCGCGCTTTTGGTGGCGTTTGTCCCGCCGTTTTTATATGGCGTGGGGATTTTAGGCGGGGGCTCTTTTGGCGTGGAGTTTAGAGAGTGGGCGTATCGTGCGCTAGTGGTGCTTATGGTAAGCTGTCCTTGCGCATTAGTCGTATCTGTGCCGATAGGGTATTTTGGGGGGATTGCTGCTAGCTCTAGGCTAGGCGTGCTTATCAAAGGCTCAAACTACTTAGAAGCTCTAAGCAGGCTTGTTTTGCTAGGATTTGACAAAACAGGGACGATTACCAAAGGTGTGTTTAAGGTTACAGATATTGTCCCACAAGATGGTGTTTCGCAAATGGAATTGCTAGGATACGCGCTTTGTGCGCAGGATTTATCCTCCCACCCCATAGCCCAATCTATCAAAAAAGAATACCACCGCCTAGCAAAAGAATCTAAGCATTCTCATCATATCAGCGAGTATGAGGAGATTTCAGGGCTAGGCGTGCGTGCTAGGTGTGATAATATCGAAATCATCGCAGGCAATGACAAAATATTGCATAAATTTGAAATCCCGCATAATACTTGCGACATAAAAGGTAGCGTAGTGCATATCGCCGTGCAAAAACGCTATCTAGGCTACCTAATCATCTCCGATGAGCTAAAAGAAGAGGCAAAAGAAGTGGTAGAAAATCTAAAAACTTTAGGCATAAAACCCGTGCTTCTTAGTGGCGATAGCTTGACCCCCTGCAAAGCGGTAGGCGATATGCTAGGCATAGAGTATTTTGCCTCGCTACTGCCCCAAGACAAAGCCACGACATTTGCCAAACTAAAATCTAAGGCGTTAGCAAAAGCACAGCAAAATCACGCAACTAGCCACAAACACCAAGCCCAAAAAGTAGGATTTGTAGGCGATGGTATCAATGACGCGCCCACGCTTGCCCTAGCAGATGTGGGCATCTCTATGGGAAGCGGGAGTGATATAAGTCAGCAAAATGCAAATGTCATTATCCTAAACAACTCGCTAACCTCCCTGCTAAAATCCATAAAAATCGCCAAAAAAACCAAGACTATCATTTATGAAAATATCGCTTTTGCGCTAGGGGTAAAGGGCGTATTTGTGATTTTGGGGCTTTTTGGGTGGGCTACGATATGGGAAGCGGTGTTTTGCGATGTGGGCGTGGCATTGCTAGCGTTGGCAAATGCTATGCGGACAATGAGGCTATAAAATCTTTTAAGCAAAAGTGAGGAAAAGTAGGGGTTTTGCGTTGGGATTGCAAAATCTAGGTGCAAGATTTTGCTAGAATTTGACTTTTGAAAATATTTTTAGAATCAAAAAAGATTTTATCTCTAAAAATGATTTGATTTTAAGCTAAAATCTAAAATTCCAAAAAAGCAAAAAAAGCGAAATCTAAAAAGCCAAAAAAGCTAAACAAGCAAAAATCTAAAATCTAAAATCCCAAAATCAAAAAATCTAAAAAAGGACAAAACAAATGAAAACACTTAAAAACTTGCTTTTGATTTTTATGCTAGGGCTAATCCCAACTCAAGGGCTTTGCAAAAAATTTATCGTGCCTATTAAAAACACTGAACTAATAAAGGCTTCAATCGATGGGGATTTGGAAAAAGTAAAATCCCTGATACAAAATGGCGCAAAAGTGAATCAAAAAAATAATGTTGGCTCAACTGCACTAATGGAGGCTTCACATAAAGGACATTTAGAAATTGTGAAATACCTCGTAGAAAATGGTGCAAGAGTGAATAAAAAAGATAAAAATAGCGACACTGCGCTGATAAAGGCTTCAAATAAAGGACATTTAGAAGTAGTAAAATATTTGGTAGAAAAAGGTGCAAATGTAAATGCAAAAGGTGGTTTTAACATAACCGCGCTAATGGAGGCTTCAAAGTGGGGGCGTTTGGAAGTGGTAAAATACCTCTTAGAAAAAAACGCAGATATAGAGGCAAGAAACAACCATGATTGCACCCCACTAATGGAGGCTTCAGGCTGGGGGAGTTTGGAAGCGGTAAAATACCTCGTAGAAAAAGGTGCAGATATAAATGCAATAGCAAAAGATGCAGATAGAAATGAAAAAAGCAAAAATGGACACACTGCGCTAATGTTTGCTTCAAGGTGGGGGCATTTGGAAGTAGTGAAATTTTTGGTAGAAAATGGCGCGGACATAAATGCAAAAGGTGGAAATGGTTACACTGCGCTAATTGAGGTTTCAAGGTGGTGGGGAAAATTAGAAGTTGTGAAATATCTAGTAGAAAATGGCGCGGACATAAATGCAAAAGACGACTATGACAACACTCCGCTAATGGAGGTTTCAAAGTGGAGGGGAAATTTAGAAGTTGTGAAATATCTAGTAGAAAACGGCGTAGATATAAATGCAAAAAATAAAGGGGGTAACACCGCACTAATGGAGGCTTCAAGGTGGTGGGGAAATTTAGAAATAGTGAAATTTTTGGTAGAAAATGGCGCGGATATAAATGCAAAAAATTTAAAAGATGAAACTGCGCTATCGTGGGCTTTGCGAACAAAGCAATCAAAAATAGCAAAATACCTAAAAAGCAAAGGTGCGGAAAAATAGGGGTTTTGCGTTGGGATTGCAAAATCTAGACGCGGGATTTTGCTAGAATTTGACTTTTGAAAATATTTTTAGAATCAAAAAAAATTTTATCTCTAAAATTGATTTGATTTTAAGCTAAAATCTAAAATCTAAAGATACAAAAACTCAAAAATCTAAAAATCCAAAAAAAGCGAAATCTAAAAAGCCAAAAAAGCTAAACAAGCAAAATCTAAAATCCCAAAATCTAAAAAAAGGACAAAACAAATGAAAACGCTTAAAAAAACACTTAAAAACTTGCTTTTGGTTTTTATGCTAGGGCTAATCCCAACTCAAGGACTTTGCAGACCTTGTGAATTGATAGCCAAATATGTTCCTACACCTCCGCTAATAATGGCTGCAACCAATGGGGATTTTGAAAAAGTAAAATCCCTGATACAAAACGGCGCAAATGTGAATGTAAAACAATATGGTGACAATGCGCTAATGGCGGCTTCAGAGTATGGGCATTTAGAGATTGTGAAATACCTCGTAGAAAATGGCGCAGATGTAAATACTTACAACACTGCGCTATCGTATGCTTCAAAGGAAGGACATTTAGAAGTAGTGAAATATCTAATCAAAATTGGTGTGAATATAAATGAAAAAGATAAAGATGGCTACACGGCACTAATAAAAGCTTCAAGCAATGAGCATTTAGAAGTGGTGAAATACCTCGTAGAAAATGGTGCAGATGTGAATGCAAAAGCTAAAGGGGATAGCACCGCACTAATATTGGCTTCAATGAAAGGGCATTTTAAAAATGTTAAATACCTCGTAGAAAATGGTGCAGATGTAAATGCAAAAGCTAATGACGGCTACACTGCGCTAATGGAGGCTTCAAGCAATGAGCATTTAGAAGTGGTGAAATACCTCGTAGAAAATGGTGCAGATGTAAATGCAAAAGCTGACCATGACTACACTGCGCTACTTGAGGCTTCAAACTGGGGGAGAAAATTAGAGGTAGTGAAATATCTAGTGGAAAATGGAGCAGATGTGAATGCAAAAGCTAAAGGGGGTAGCACCGCACTAATGTTGGCTTCATATAACGGAAATTTAGAAAAAGTGAAATTTTTGGTGGAAAATGGAGCGGATATAAATGCAAAAAATTTAGAAGATAAAACTGCGCTATCGCAGGCTTTGCGAAAAAAGCACTCAAAAATAGCAGAATACCTAAAAAGCAAAGGTGCGAAAAAGTAGGGGTTTTTGCGTTGGGATTACAAAATCTAGGCGCGGGATTTTGCTAAAATTTGACTTTTGAAAATATTTTTAGAATCAAAAAAGATTTTATCTCTAAAATTGATTTGATTTTAAGCTAAAAATCTAAAAAATCTAAAATCTAAAAGATGCAAAAAAAATCAAAAATCTAAAATTCCAAAAAAGCAAAAAAAGCGAAATCTAAAAAGCCAAAAAAGCTAAACAAGCAAAAATCTAAAATCTAAAAATCCCAAAATCTAAAAAAGGACAAAACAAATGAAAATGCTTATGAAAACACTTAAAAACTTGCTTTTAATTTTTATGCTAGGGCTAATCCCAACTCAAGGGCTTTGCGATGAAGTTTATGATGAAGAAGAAATTGCTATTGATAACCCTGAACTAATAGAGGCTTCAGGCGATGGGGATTTGGAAAAAGTAAAATCGCTGATACAAAACGGCGCAGTTGTAAATGAAAAAAATGAGAATGGTGAAACTGCGCTAATGGCGGCTTCAGAGTATGGGCATTTAGAGATTGTGAAATACCTCGTAGAAAATGGCGCAGATGTAAAAACTTACAACACTGCGCTATCGTATGCCTCAAAGGAAGGACATTTAGAAGTAGTAAAATATCTAATCAAAAATGGTGTGGATATAAATGCAAAAAATAAAAGTGGCGATACCGCGCTAATATGGGCTTTAGGACATTTAGAAGTGGTGAAATTTTTGGTGCAAAAAGGCGCAAATGTAAATGCAAAAGATAGATATGGCAACACCGCGCTAATGTATGCCTCAAAGGAAGGATATTTAGAAGTGGTAAAATACCTCATAGCAAAAGGTGCAGATATAAATGCAAAAAATCAAATGGGACAAACCGCGCTAATGAAGGCTTCAGAGTATAGTCATTTGTTAGAAATAGTGAAATTTTTAGTAGAAAACGGAGCGGATATAAATGCAAAAAACGAATATGACTACACTGCACTAATGGAGGCTTCAAGGTGGCGGGGAAATTTAGAAGTTGTGAAATACCTCGTAGAAAATGGCGCGGACATAAATGCAAAAGGCAAAAATGGACACACTGCACTATCAAATGCGTTAATGTTTGAGCATTGGGAGACTGCAGAATATCTAAAAAGCAAAGGCGCGAATGTCGAAGCAAAAGATGAATACGACTTCATCGCGCTAATGAATGCAGCAAAGAAGGGACATTTAGAAGTGGTAAAATCATTAGTAGAAAAAGGCACGAATATCAATGTAAAAGATGTTAATGGACATACTCCGCTAATGAAAGCTTCAAATAACAGACATTTCAAAGTAGTGAAATATCTAGTCGCAAAAGGCGCGGATATAGATGCAAAAAACAAAGATGGCTACACCGCGCTAATGATGGCTTCACTGAACGGGCATTTTAAAAATGTAAAATACCTCGTAGAAAATGGTGCGGATATAAATGCAAAAAATAAAGATGGGGACACTGCGCTAATGCTGGTTTTGAAATGGGGGAAATCAAAAATAGCAAAATACCTAAAAAGCAAAGGTGCGAAAGAGTAGGGGTTTTTGCGTTGGGATTGCAAAATCTAGGCGCGGGATTTTGCTAAAATTTGGCTTTTTAATTATTTTTTAGAATCAAAAAAGATTTTATTTCTAAATTTGATTTTAAGCCAAAATCTAAAAAATCTAAAGATACAAAAAAACCCAAAATCTAAAAATCCAAAAAAAGCGAAAAAAGCAAAATCTAAAAAGCCAAAAAAGCTAAAACAAGCAAAAAGCAAAAATCTAAAATCCCAAAATCTAAAAAAAGGACAAAACAAATGAAAACGCTTAAAAAAACACTTAAAAATCTACTTTTAATTTTTATGCTAGGGCTAATCCCAACTCAAGGGCTTTGCAGAGAATGCGGATATGTGCGCGTGCTTCAAAGCACCCCGCTAATAGAGGCTTCAAGTAATGGGAATTTGAAAGAAGTAAAATCTCTGATAATAAAAGGCGCGGATATAAATGCAAAAGATGATGAATATGGCTGCACTGCACTAATGGTCGCTTCAGGCTGGGGGAGTTTGGGAGTGGTAAAATACCTAATCAAAAAAGGTGCAGATGTAAATGCAAAAGATAAAAGGGGCATAACCGCGCTAATGAAGGTTTCAGGGGAAGATTTAAAAGTAATGAAATATCTAGTAAAAAATGGTGCAGATGTGAATGCAAAAAGCAAAAATGGCTACACTACACTAATGGAAGCTTCAAGAAGTGGGAATTTGCAAGCAGTGAAATACCTAGTAAAAAACGGCGCAGATGTGAATGCAAAAGATACAGATGGCTACACCGTGCTAATATGGGCTTCATATAAAGGGAATTTAGAGGTGCTAAAATATTTGGTAGAAAATGGTGCGGAGGTAAATGCAAAAAGCAAAAATGGCTACACTACACTAATGGAAGCTTCAAGAAGTGGGAATTTGCAAGCAGTGAAATACCTCGTAGAAAATGGTGCGGATATAAATGCAAAAGATGAAAGTGGCAGAACCGCGCTATCGTGGGCTTCAATATATAGATATAGGCATTGGGAGACTGCAGAATACCTAAAAAGCAAAGGTGCGAAAGAGTAGGGGGGTTTTGCGTTGGGATTGCAAAATCTAGGTGCAGGATTTTGCTAAAATTTGACTTTTGAAAATATTTTTAGAATCAAAAAAGATTTTATCTCTAAATTTGATTTTAAGCCAAAATCTAAAATCTAAAGATACAAAAAACTCAAAATCTAAAAATCCAAAAAAAGCGAAAAAATCCAAAAAAGCAAAATCTAAAATTCCAAAAGCAAAAATCTAAAAACCCAAAATCTAAAATAAGGACAAAACAAATGAAAACGCTTAAAAAAACACTTAAAAATCTACTTTTGGTTTTTATACTAGGGCTAATCCCAACTCAAGGGCTTTGTATAGAATGCGATAAGGTAGCAGGGGGTTTTTGTGTGGATTTGCGCGCTAGATTTGGCGTGATTTGGTAGATATGTGCCAAATCACAATGTATTTATGGGCATTTTGACTTATTTTAGATTCCATTTTTTGCTTAGCGATTCTAGTAACGCGCCATTTTTTGCCACAAACTCATCGACAAAATCCGCTAAAGCCGTGTTTGATTTTTTGGATACGATTCCGTATTCTTGTGGCTCTAGATTGTCAGGCAAAATCTCGCTCATATCATCGACATAGCCTAGCAATATCGATTTATCCACGCAAAAGGCATCGATTTTTTTGGTGTTGAGCGCGGTTTTTATGCTTGGGTAGTCAGGGAATTCGCTAAATTTGACTTCTATGCCTAGTGCGTGGGCGGATTTTGAGAGTATGCCACGCGTGGTAGAAGTCTGTGCTACGCCCACTTTTGCGCCATTCATATCCGCTAGGCTTTTATATCCTTTTTCTTTTAGCACCAAAAGCCCCACAGAATCCTTGTAATAAGGCTTTGAGAAGTTGTAGATTTTTTGTCGCTCCTGTGTGATGGTAAATGTAGCGATGACTAAATCCACACTATGATTATCAAGCAAAGGTCCCCTAGTCTTTGCATTTACCGCTACTAATTTTAGTTTATTTTCATCACCCAAAATCTCTTTTGCCAACGCCTTTGCCACATCGATTTCAAACCCCTCTATTTCGCCGTTTTGTTGGTTTAGTAACCCAAATCGTGGGACATCATTTTTGACACCTACGATTAGCTCTCCCCTATCTTTTATGGCTTGGATTTCATTTGTGGGGCTGTGAGTTTTGGCTGTGTCGCTGCAGGCATTTAGCCAAAAAAGGCTTAATAATGCAAGCAGGAAAAACAAAGGTTTTTTGGCTAAGGTGGTTAGTTTCGCATTTGGGATTTTGCGAAGTAGCGTTTGGTTTTGGTGCTTAGACATTTTTCATTCCTTGTATTTTGGATTTGTATTTTGGCTGTTTTTGAGTATTTTTGGGCTGTATTTGCGGTGCTTTTAAGGCTTTGTGTGTGAAGTTTATGCGTAAGATTTTATATAAAGTTTATGGATTGTAGCCAAAATTTGTGATTAACGAAGTAGATTTTGCAAAATATTGTTGGTTAAAGACAATTTAATGCGTTTTAATGCGTTTTTTGTTTGGGCATTAAATGTCTTTAACGATAAAAACAAAATGCGATTTATAAACTACACTATAAACATAACCTTTGCTAGCAGCGTTACGCACACGCCGATGGCAAATACCAAAGTGTGCATACTGATATATTTGCCGATGGGATTTGGCTTTTTTAGCACAAAGTGAAATGTCAAAGACATAATCACTAGCAAAAATATACAGCTAGCCAAAATAATCTTTGCCATAAATAGCTTTTGGAATGTCGTAGTGAAAAATCCAGCTTGAAATCCAATATAGCTACTTGCCATCATTCCACCGCTAAGAAATAGCACAAGCACGACAAATGGCATAAAGCGCGTGATTTTAGATTCTATCGCTTCTGCCACACGAGAGAAAATCTCCCTCTCAATACTCTTTGCTACAAGCCTCATCACCACCACATCAAAAAACAAGTAGCCCACAAATATAATCGCACAGCATAAATGCACAATTTGCGCGTAAGGGTAGATTGCCTGCATAGATTCTCCTTTTGTTGCAATGTTGTTGCAATGTTGTTATATTTGCGTTATCTTGCCTTTTTTAAGCCTATTTTTCATATCGTTGCATATCGTTGATTTTTTGTTTTTGGTATTGGCTTTCAAAAAGTGCGCGGATTTTATCACTTATTTTTACGAAATAGTAAATCAAACAGATTTTTATACAAAATTTGCTACAATAAGCCCAAAAAATGCCTAAATCTAGGCATACTCATATACGCGACACACAAATAAAAGGAGCAATAATGGAACTAACAAATAGCATAAATAGTTTTAATGAAGCAAAACAAGTGATTGTAGGGGGGGTAAATTCTCCTGTGAGGGCTTTTAAAAGCGTAGGTGGGACGCCACCTTTTATTACCAAAGCAAAGGGTTATGAACTTTATGATATTGATGGAAATTCTTATGTGGATTTTGTGCAAAGCTGGGGACCGCTGATACTAGGGCACGCACATGAAGCTGTGCAAGAAGCCGTCATAGAAGCAGTGAAAAATGGGTTAAGCTATGGCGCACCAACTATTTTAGAGACAATGCTTGTCAAAGAGATTTTGCCCTGCTATGAGGGATTAGAAAAAATGCGCCTTGTAAGTTCTGGCACAGAAGCTACGATGAGCGCGATTCGGCTAGCTAGGGCGTATAGTGGCAAAGAAGACATTATCAAATTTGATGGCTGCTATCACGGACATAGCGATAGTTTGCTAGTGAGTGCGGGAAGTGGATGTGCTACTTTTGGGCATCCTAGCTCGCCGGGAGTTATCGAGGATTTGGGTAAACATACGCTTGTGGCAAGGTATAATGATATAGATTCTGTGATTTCTTGCATAAGAGAGAGCGAGACAAAGGGCAAAGGTGTAGCCTGCATAATCATCGAACCAATCGCGGGAAATATGGGGCTTGTGCCTGCGGAAAAAGACTTTTTGCTAGAGATTCGTAAATTATGCGATAAATATGAGATTGTGCTAATCATTGATGAAGTGATGAGTGGTTTTCGCGCTAGTATAAATGGCGCACAAGGTTTTGTAAATATCAAGCCAGATTTAGCGACATTTGGCAAAGTCATTGGCGGGGGTATGCCTTTGGCAGCGTTTGGCGGGAGTGATGAAATAATGCGATTATTATCTCCACAAGGCGCAGTCTATCAAGCAGGCACGCTAAGTGGCAATCCTATCGCAACAAGTGCAGGACTAGCCACGCTAAAGCAAATCAAAGCGCAAAATGGCGCAAACAACGAGCTTTATGCGCGATTAAAATCCTTAGCTACTCGCTTAGTAAATGGACTAAAAGAGCAGGCTAAAAAATATAACATTGTGCTAGAAACTTGCGTGCGGGGGAGTATGTTTGGATTTTTCTTTATGGGGCGAGATGCTAGAGGAGAAAAAGGGCAGGAGTGGCTAAAATATGTCGAAAACAGACAACACTCCACAAAAAATAGCAAAAAAGGTGGAATCTACAATTTTGATGAAGCAAAAATGGCAGATACAGCGTTGTTTGCGGAGTTTCATAAAGAAATGTTAAAAAGAGGGGTGTATTTTGCTTGTTCGCAGTTTGAGAGCGGGTTTGTCTGCGAACCGATGAATGAAAAAGTCATAGATTTTGTGCTAGAAAAAGCACGCGATAGCCTGCAAGCCATAGATTCTTATGGATTTTTTACAAAAGGCTAGCAAATGCAAGAATATCAAAAGAAAGAATATCAAAGCGACATAGATTCTAGCAAATCAAAATCAACTGCAAAATCTAGCGCAAAATCTGCTACGCAATCCACAAACAAGGCAGAATCTACCGACATAGATTCCACAAAATCTACAAAAGAGGATTCTCCTAAGGCACAAAAAATCATCGATGGCGCGTATGACTTAAGTCTAGGGATTTCTATCGTGGTGGCGGTTTTGCTAGGGCTTGGGATTGGCTATGTGATGTGGCGTGTTAGTGGGGTTTTGTGGCTTTTTTGGCTTGGGATTTTTTGGGGAGTGGCTGCAGCGGGGTTAAATATCTACAAAGCCTACAAACGCACCAAATCCGAGCTAGACGCCCTAGCAAATGACCCACGATATAGCTATGACAAATAGTTAAAATCTATTATCAAAATTTTAGATTTTGAAACTATTAGATTTTGCACGCAGGGCGTAAATAAAAAGCCAAAATAACGCTCATTGCTAAAATCCTTACTTAGCGTTATGGCTTCATTGTCGCAAAAATCCTTAGCGCGCATTCTTTCATTATAAATCACCATAAACACATTCTCCCCAAAATCCACCCACTTCTTAATCCATCATATAAATCTATTTCTACCCCGCCATACAAAATAAACAATCCCCAAACGACACTCAAACAAAACATAAACCAAAATCCACAAAAACCAAAAATTTTGCAAAAAATCGTTTTTTATTCATTTACTTAAGGCTAATTACAACTAAATTTTGTTACAATCCATTTACCAAAATAAGAATCTATGCACACCAAAATCCCTAAATAAGCCTAAATCAACCCAAAATCTAAAACAAATCAAAAACCAAAATGGCACAACAATTTATTTTATTTTGCTTAAGGTTTGGGCTAAAAATATGTAAAACAGGGGAAATCTAGCAAAAAAACAACGCCTTAAATCTACAAATATTTCAAATCCTTAGGAGCATTTTACTTGGAAAACGCCATCTCACACCATCTTTTCTCTCCAAATCTTTGGAGTCAATCAACGCTAATAGCACTAGGCTTTTGTGTGCTAGCATTTTGCGTGGCGTTTTTGGTGGCGTTTTTGCTTATGCGCTTTATCAAACAAAATGTGGTTTTAGCGGATTCTAGCAAGACGGATTTAGTAAATGTGGATTATGCGCCAAAAGCTGGTGGTTTGGGCGTCATACTTGGTGTTTGCGTAGTGTTTGTGAGTGATTTGGCACAGGGCAATTTAGGATATTTTTTGTTTTATATGTTGGGTGGAGCTGTGGTGTTTTTGAGTGGATTTGTGAGAGATATGGGATTTTCACTGCCCTCAAAGATATGCTGGGTGCTAAAAGCACTTGGCGTGTGTCTAGCTATCGTGGGATTAGATATTTGGCTAAAGTCATTGGGGTTAGGATTTGAGATACCTTATACTTGGGGTGTGGTATTTAGCATTTTAGTCATCGTAGGATTTTGCAATGCTATGAGTGTGATTGATAGATTTAATGGCTTAAGCGGCGGATTTGCCCTATGTGTATGCCTATCGATGATAAGTGTGGCTATAAGCGTAGATATGTTTTCTGTGGTAAATATTTCAGCGATTTTAGGTAGCGCGGTGCTTGGATTTTTGGCTCTTAATTTCCCAAATGGCAAGGTGCTTTTAGGCAGTGGCGGGGCGTATTTTTTGGGCTTTGGGCTATCGATGATTTTGGTGATACTAACGCAAACTAGCTATTCGATTGTAAGTCCTTTTTATGGATTATGCGTGATGATATATCCTTTGTGGGAGATGGTTTTTGTTTTTTTTAGAGAGAAAATCCTTGATAAAAAAGATAGCGTATATTTCCACACACTGCTTTTTAGACGACTAGGAAACAACCCTCTAACCTCGCTTATCATTCTTTGTGCGCAGATTCCTTTTATCGCGCTTGGGACGCTTTTTTATGCAGATACTTTGGCATTGGCGATGACTTGCGTGGTGTTTATATTCGCTTATACAATCGTTTATAATCGCTTGATAACTACGCAAGATAGCTAGATTTCGCTATTTTTGTTTTTTAAAGTTGTTTTGCAAAAGTTAGTTTTGCAAACTTGTTTTTTACTTGTTTTTTAAACTTGCAAAATCTTTTTCTACACATATCCCAAATTGCCCAAAAATTCGCCACACATTGCCAAAATCTTGCCACAAAATCTTGCCTAAGACTTCTAAAAAAAACTTGCCCAAAAATCCAAAAAGTTAAATATTTTTTAACAAATTATATACATTTTGTGTATAATTATTCCGTTTGCAATTTGTGTATCTATGCGCATAAGTTTGTTTGTGCTTTGCAAATAGCATAAAATCCACAAAAAAGAGAAAATCTAAAAAAGCGAGAATCTATGGGGTAGAGAGTTGAAAAATGGGGCAAGGACATTATCTTTTATATTTGCTAGATGTTTTTTTGGTGCATTTGCGATTTTTTTGCCTTATTTTGTAAATGCGCTAGAGCAGACTACAAGCCCTTTGCCCACAAAAATCCCCACAAACACTGCACAAGAAAATCCTACCTCCACACTAGAAAATCAACCCACTAAACCCACTACAAAGCTAGATTTTGCCTCCGCTTACTCTATGCTTTTGGAGCAAAGCGATGCGATAAAAGCCCAAGACTACAACTTGCAAAAAGCAAAAAAATTATCACTAGGGGCAAAGCTTAGCTTTTTGCCCGAAATAAACGCTGGCTTTATCTACGCGCATTTAGACGCACCTATCCAAGAAAAACTCCCTATAAATACCGCAAACCTCCCCTCTAATATCCCTCAACAACAACCAATGAGCCACATTCTAGGGCTACTATCCCAGCCCATCACTTTCCTAAAACAAGATGTGTTAATCGGTGCAATCAATATCATTTACCCACTTTATGCGGGCGGTGCGCGCATACACGGAATCAAACTCGCCAAAATCGCCCAACAAGACGCCAAAGAAGCATTGCGACTAAAAAAGCTAGCTTCGTTTGAGGAATTAGCAAGCATTTATTATGGTGCGTTGCTAGCAAAAGAAGTCCTAGAAGTGCTAAGCCAAACCAAAGATGGTGCAAGATTGCATTACCAAAACGCGCTAAACCTCGAAAAAAGCGGGCAAATAGCCCATCTTGAAGTCCTGATAGCACAAGTAGCCCTAGACAAAGCCACAAACAAGCAAAAAGAAGCAAGCAATGCTAGCTATATCGCCTCTCTTGCCCTTGATAGCGCGCTATCTACGCCAAATGTCGCTCCCACCTCATCGCTTAGCCTACTAGACAAACCGCTAAAAGATGAATCTTATTTCATAGAAAAAACCCTAGCAAGCTATCCTATCATTTCTTCGCTAGATTTAAAAATCGATGCGGCACAGCAGACAAGAAAACTTGCATTTGGCGCATTTATGCCTCAAGTCATAGCCTTTTCAAACTACATTTTCCACGACAATCAAAAATCCCTTCTTATCCAAGCTATGCCGACTTTTAGCGTGGGTGTGGGTGCTAGGATTTCACTGCTTAGCCCTACGGCTAGGGTGCAAAAATACCAAGTCGCAAAGCTAAGCGAGCTAGAAGCACAAAGCCTAAAATCCCAAGCGATAAAAGAGCTAACCCTGCTTACCCAAAAAACTTATGCCCAAGCCAACTACCTAAAAGATGAGTATAAAAGCCTACAATCCTCCGTAGAGCTAGCTAGCGAAAATCTAAAACTCCAACAAAATGCTTTCAAGCAGGGAATGGCTACAAGCACGCAAGTAATCGATGCGCAAAACTCCCTCCAAGCAGCACTTATCGAGCAAAAAACCTCCGCTTACAAAGCGATTTTGTCGTTAGCAAAGCTATTTGCCCTAAGCGATGAGGTGGAAGAGTTTTATGCGTATATGCCATAAAATCAAACAATATGTTTGCAACACAAAATAGATTCTAGCCAAAATCAAATGCCAAAATCTAACACCAAAATCTAACAAAAGGAGTAGCAATGAAAAAGCGGTTTGAAGTGGGGTTTGTCATACTAATCGCTACGATTTTAATCCTGTGGCTTGTGATTAGCTTTTATAAGGCTTACGCGCCAAAGCCCCAAGTATTGCAAGGGCAAATCCAAGCCAAACAATACTCCGTAAGCTCAAAGCTAGCAGGGCGCGTAGGCTCTGTGCTAGTCAAAAGAGGCGATAAAGTGCAAAAAGGCGATTTGATTTTCACCATACTATCCCCCGAAGTAGAGGCAAAGCTAACCCAAGCAAAAGCAGGCTATGAAGCCGCAAAAGCAGTAGCAGAGGAAACGCACAAAGGCGCAAGAGTAGAGACTATCATATCAGCTAGAGATATTTATAATAGTGCCAAAGCTATGCGCGAACTAACAGAAAAAACTTACAAACGAATCGAAGAGCTATATCAAAATGGCGTAGCAAGCCTGCAGAGAAAAGATGAGGCTTTCACCGCTTATCAAAATGCAAAATTTAGCGAAAATACCGCATATCAGCAGTATAAAATCGCCCTAGATGGTGCAAGCCAAGAGACAAAGCAAGCCGCCACCCAAAAAGAAATCGCAGCGGCTGGACAGCTAAGCGAAGTGGAGGCATATATCAAGGATATGCAGGCGTTTTCCCCAGCAGATGGCGAAGTGGCAAATATCTTGCTAAGCGAGGGAGAGCTAAGCCCTAGCGGATTTCCTGTGGTAATGGTGGTGGATAATAAAGATGCGTGGCTAAAACTTAGCGTAAGCGAGGAGTATTTGCCACATTTTAGCGTGGGAAGCGAGTTTAGCGCGTATTTGCCTGCGTTAAATAAAGAAGTAAATTTTAGAGTGAGGTATATCTCTGTGATGGGGGATTTTGCGACTTGGAGGGCTA
The DNA here is from genome assembly GCF_053654535.1 of Helicobacter sp. T3_23-1056. Taxonomy (NCBI): domain Bacteria; kingdom Pseudomonadati; phylum Campylobacterota; class Epsilonproteobacteria; order Campylobacterales; family Helicobacteraceae; genus Helicobacter; species Helicobacter sp. T3_23-1056. The sequence continues at coordinate 41,140 of NZ_JBSIUU010000022.1, forward strand.
CCTCCGCATCTAAAGGCTATGATTTAAAAAGTTTTGAAATCGAAGCTGTGCCACTCCAAAATAATGGAGAATTTCGCGTGGGAATGAGCGCGGTTGTTACCCTAAAAAAGCCATAAACAACGCCACAAATCTAGCACCATAAAAAGCCTAGCAAATGAAAAAAAATAATGCCTTAGCAAAGATTTTGCGATTTGTAAAAAATGTATGTGAGAATTTACGCGCTTTTTTGCGCAAAATCTATGTGCATAAAATCCCGCTAAAAAAATTTCGATTTTTGGGATTTTTGTCCCAATTCACACGCGCCCATTTTGCACGCACCCTTTTTGCACGCGCCAAATCTACACGCGATTTTACAAAGCAAAAAAACATTTTGCAATCACAAATATTCACAAAATCCCAAAACCTCATATCTAAAATAAAATCTAGCAAAATCTACCTAAACGATTCTGCGATAGCACAAAGCCAAAAGAAAAAAATCAGCGTTTTTAGTCGCCTTGCTTTGAAGGAAGCACTGCGCTTGCTATCTAGGCATAAAGTCTTATGTTTGATTTATGTGGTGTTGCCCTTGCTTGTGGGGTGGTTTATCTACGCGGTGTTTATGGCAAGCCTGCCTAGAGATTTGCCTATCGGTGTGGTGGATTTTGATAGAAGTGTGGCAAGTGATGAGGCGTTGTTTATGATAGATTCTAGTGCCACTACCAAAATCACAAAATCTTATCAAAACATTTCCCAAGCCAAAGAGGATTTAAGCGTAAATAAAATCTATGCCCTTGTGGTGATTCCGCAAAACTATGAGCGCGACATAAAGCAGGGCAATGGCACGACAATAGCCCTGTATTTTAACGCACAATTTGTCCTAATCGGCAAGGCGATAAGCTCTGCGCTAGAGGGCGTCATAGGCACGCTAAACGCAAAGCAATGGAGCGGCAAAAATCTAGTAAAAAGCCAAAATCTAAGCCTATCGATTGCTAGCTCTATGCCGATTTTTTCTCAAATCATTCCGCTGTATAATTCAAGCAATAATTACTCGCAATTTATGCTAACCCTACTTCTGCCCTGTATGCTCCAAATCCTAAGCGCGCTAGGTATGCTTCACTTACTTCGCAAGCCTCCAAGTAGCCTAAAAAGCCTTATTACGCGCTATGTTTTTAATTCCCTTGTATTTGTTTTTTGGGCGTTGTTTCAAATCGTCCTGCTAAAAAAGCTAGGTTTTGAAAATCGTGGGGATTTAGGGATTTTGCTGTGTGGGAGTGCGTTGCTTGTGTTTGGCGTAAATGGCGTGGTGGTGTGTATCCAATCAGTGATAAATGATTTTAAAAAAGCGGTGGGATTTGTGGCGATTTATACTGCGCCATCTTTGGCGTTTGCAGGCGTTACTTACCCGCAAAATGCGATGAATGTGCTTGCGCTTTTTTGGAGCAAATTTTTGCCTATTTCGCATTTTATGGAGCTTTTTATACAGCAGGCAAATTATGGAGGGGAGATGGATTTGGGATTTAAGATTTTGGGGGGAATGCTGTGGTTTTTGCTATTTTTTGTGCTCGGAGTGGGGATTTATGCCATAAGATTTGGTTGGGAGTTTTTGCCTAAAATCCCAAATTTTGCCAAAAAGAACGCACAATGAAACAAAATCTATCATTTTTGCAAATCATTATTAGCGAGTATAAAGCGATTTTTAGCAACAAACTTGTCATAATGGTCGTTTTCATAGGCTCTCTTGTGTATGGTTTGCTCTATCCTATGCCCTATCTAAATGATATTGTTACTAAACAACGATTAGTCATAATCGATGAGGACAAAAGCCATCTAAGCAAGCGACTAATCTTTCTAGCCTCTGCCACGCCACAAATCGCGCTTTTGGACGAAGTGGATTCTTTGCAAAGGGCGCAAAATCTAATTGAAAACTTTGAAGCTGATGGCGTGCTACTTATCCCAAAAGGCTTTGAGTCAAACGCCAAAAAAGGCGTAGGAAGCATAGTTTCATATATGGGCAATGCCTCGTATTTTTTAATCTATGGGGCGATAGTAGAGGGCGTGCATAATGCCATAAATGCGTTAAGTGAGGAATTGCGAAAAGAGAGAGAGCCCACTTTGCGTGCTAGCGAAATCATACGATTAGAATCTATCCCGCTATATAATGTCAATCTTGGCTATGCAAACTACGCGCTTGCAGCGGTGCTTGTTTTTATATTGCATCAGACTTCTATTGCGGGGAGTGGGATTTTGAGCGCGTATCAAAATCGTATAAGAAAAGAAAAATGGCGACAAAGCCAAACTCAAAAAAGCCAAAATTTTAAAGATTTTAGCGCAAAATCAAATGCGGATTTTAATGTAGATTTTAATGCGGGTGCTAAGGTTTGTTTGAATGCGGATTTTAGGGCTGACTCTAATGCAAAATCTAGCATAAATCATAGCATAGAGCGCAAAGAATATTTTGAAATAGCACCCATTTGGAAGCTACTTTTGGGGCGGATTTTGGCATTTGTGGGGATTTATAGTGTGCTGTTTTTGATATATTTTGGCGTGCTTTTCCCCACACTTGGTATCAATATCCATTCAAGCCCTAGTGATTTTTGGTGCTTTTCTCTGCCTTTTATGGCGTGTTGCGTAGCGTGTGGCGTGGCTTTGGGGAGCTTTTTTAGCGATGAGAGTATCCCCACACAAGTGATTTTTGTCTCATCGATGCCATTAGTGTTTATTATGGGGTTTATTTGGCCTAGTGAGCTTTTGCCTGCTTTTTTGCGTGAGTTGTCGTATTTGATTCCCGCATTTCACGGCGTGCGTGGGCTTATGAGTCTAAATCAGATGGGCGCAGAGTTTGCTAGCATTATGGGGCATTTGTATGCGTTTTTTGCTATCGGTGGATTTTGCTTTTTGCTAGCTTATATGGTGCTATTTTATCGCAGGCGGCGATATATTTAGATGTTATTTTGGGTTTTTTGTGGCTTTTGCATTAGATTTTGTAGCAGGCTTTGGGCTAGATTTTGATTGTGCGCTAGATTTTGGGC
>NZ_JBSIUU010000023.1:0-41020 GCF_053654535.1 Helicobacter sp. T3_23-1056
GACTTTTGATTCTATGCTATCTAGCATTGTGTTTATCGTGGTGGCGATTTGTTGTAGGTTTGGGTTTGGGTAGGATTTTGTGATTCTGTGAGATAGATTGCCCTGCGTTATCTCTCTAGCCAAAAGCCCTATTTCCTCCACCGCCTTCGTGTCGTTGTCTAGGCTTTTGCGGATAAGCAAGATATGCTGGGCTATGGCGCGTGAGATACTGCTAAAATCATCTACCCCGCCCACTCTTATTTCTGCAAAATCGCTTTTTTCATCACTACGCCAATCACTTCTCTCATCGCGCAAAAACGCAAAAAACTCATCTATACCCCGCTTCATATCTTCGACAGGTTTTATGCTAGAATTTATCGCAAAATACGACAATATAAGCCCTAGTGCTAGCATTGCTAGAGCGATTATTATCATTGGGATAAAATCGCCCTGCAAGCTATCAAATGTGGGCAAAGCTGTGGGATTTGGCGTAGTTATGCTTACTAGATTCCACCCAAAAGGTAGCTTAGCATAGCGGGCTTTTAGCGTCTTGCCATTTTCTTTGTAGCTAAATGCTCCCTGCTTTGCTAAATCGCTAGAATCATCTTGCATAGCTTTTTGTAATGCCTTTTTTACGCCCTCATAGCTAGATTTGCTACTAGATTTTGTGCTTGAAGCGATAAGATTTAGCGCGGAATCTAGCAGTAAAATCGTGTCTGTGGATTCTCTCACTTCTGCCCCAAAATCGCTAAAATCTATCAACGAACCAAAATCTAAAGCCCCTAAATCAAAGCTAACCCCAACCACACCGCTAAACTTGCCATTGATGATAAGAGGCATAGTCGCGGTGGCTATGTTTGGATTTTCGCTATCTTTTTCGTCATTTGGGGTGGGATTTTGTGAGGTGGGATTTTGCGTAGTGTTTGGGCTAGAGTCGCTAGGTAGGATTTTTAGCTCAAAAGTTTGCTTTGTTTGCACATACCACGAGCGCGTGCGAAAGCCCTGCGCGCTATCCCAGCTAGGCGAAGAAATGGTTTTAGAAGAGGTGGATTCTATGAGTGTGTTGCCATCTTCTTCATAGGTTACAAACGCGCTTAGGTAGGGCATTTTGTGGGTTTTTTGGTTTATTTGGTTTTGGGATTGGGCTAGGGCTTGGGATAAAATCTGCCTTTGGGCTAGGACATCGTTTTTATCAAGGGTTGATAGGCTTTTGGCTATGGAGGATATGTCAGCTTCTATCCCTAAGGCTAGGGCTTGGATAGAAAAATACGCACTTTGTAGTTTGGTGGATTTTGTATTTGTGCTTGTGTGAGTGGAAAAAGTCGCGTTTAGGGCTAGCGTAGCGACTATGACAAATGCAATAACGCACAAAAAAGAGCAAAAAAGCTTGGATTTTAGGGATAGTTTGGAGGATTTGAGTGGGATTGGTTTTGTGGATTTTGCAAGAGTAGATTTTGCAAGAGCGTATTTTGGGGTTTTTGCAAGGTTTTCATTTGCAAGAGCTTCATTTGCAAAGTTGGCATTTGTGAGGTTTGCATTTGCAAGCGTAGCATTTGTGCTTGTAGGAATCGCGCTAGGTTGATTTTCTTTGCTTATTATGTCTTGGTTTGGTGCGTCTTTGTTTGTGTCTTGGTTTTGTGTGTCTGTCTGCATATATACCCCTTGTAATAATGTTTTTATATGGTTTTTTAGATGATTTGTAAGATTTTAGTAGATTTTGAATGCTTTTAAAATGCTATTAAATGTAAAAATTTGCCGTTTTTAAGTAAAAAAATATGCGCGTATTTTACACTATTTTTTACAAAAATTGCGTGATGATTTATGGTTTGAATGCTAGGCTATGCAAATAAATTGTTTAATCCTTTTTGCAAAATTTATTTACAAAATCAACCCCTTATCAACCCCTCCACGAAATTATATCAACCCCTCCAACGAATACTCCACAAAATCTATCCACAAAATCACACAAATTTTAGCTTTATATTACAAAGCCTATAATGTCTTCAAAAACGCCTCTAGCGCGTTTATCTCTTCCTCGCTTAGATGAAGTTTTTGTAGTAGTTCATCAGTTTTTGGAAATGGCGGATTATATGTTTTGCCCTCTTTTGGCTCGGGGCGTGCCATTCCCGCATTGTAGGCGTTTATTATGCCTTTTAGATGAGGGAAAAGCCCATTGTGCATATATGGCGGAGTCTTGCTTACCCAGCGCAAAGATGGGGTTTTAAACTTCCCTGTGTCGCTTTGCTCGCCCGTTACCTCATATCGTCCCAAGTCCTCGTATTTATCGCGCCCGTAGTAGTGCAATCCAAGATTATGAAACTTATCATCGCTTAGAGCTACACCATTGTGGCAGTTCATACACCTAGCTTTCGTGCGAAAAAGATGAAGTCCTAGCACTTCCTCATCATTTAGGCTACTAGCATTGCCTAGCAAAAATCTATCAAAGCGATTGCGCGGTGGCATAAGGCTTCGCTCATAAGTAGCGATAGCCTCTGCTAGCAGTTCTTTTGTGATTTTGCGCGTGCCAAATGCTTTTTTAAAATCCTCTTTATATTCTTTGATTTTGTTTAGCTTTTTGGCGGCTTGCTCCGCGCTATATGCCATCTCTAGCGGGTCTGCTATGGGAAAAAGGCTTTGAGATTCTAGGCTTTTGGCTCGTCCGTCCCAAAACTTATGCGTGCCAAACGCACTCATTACCACGCTTGGGCTATTTCGCTTGCCCTGTGCGCGATTATGTCCGTAGCTTACGCTTTTATTGTCCGCAAATCCTAGCTCTTTGTCGTGGCAGGACGCGCACGCGATTTGCTCGCTTTTTGATAATCGCGGGTCGTTAAATAGCTTTTGTCCTAATGCGCGCTTTTCATCGCTATATGGATTTTCTTTGGGATATGGAGGGATAGGGGGCAGAGGTTTTAGCTCCAAATGCGCTAAAATCTGTGCTAGATTTTCTGTATCATTTCCTAATCCTAGCTCTTTTGCCACTTCATCTAAGACAGATTTATCGATATGGGGCTCTTCCCACTTGCTAGATTCTGTGAGGGCATACATCGTGCGTAGTTGCTCTATATTTGGCGTTAGGTTTTTGGTGCTTTTTTTATCGCGTGTGATAGCTTTTGCCCCGCTTACATAGAGGATTATCCCCGCTACTAGTAGGGCAAATACCCATAAAAATACTTCCTCAAAATCAAACCCTTTTAGCAATTTTTTCATTTGCCTTCCTTTGTTCATTTGTTCCTTGTTTGTGTTTGTTGTGCGATTTTGCTCGCTAGTTTGCCCCTCTGCTTTGCTCTATATTTGCTCTGTGGCGATAGTTGATATTGTAGCGATTTTTGAGTAAAAAGCATTATTATTACGCTATTGTTTGAAAGATTTTACAAATTTTTTATCATTTTTGGTGTGAAAATGATTTAAAATAATACTTGCCTTTTTAAATTTCTACCTTGAAAGGAGTTTGCAAAATGAGTTCTGCAACAAACACTTCCACTCCCCCCCCCCCAAATTTTCCCCTACTAAATGCCTAAAGGCATTTTCCCCGTTAATCGTAGCATTAGTGATTTTTCTTTGTCCTGCACCTGAAGGATTGTCTAGCAACGCTTGGACATATTTTGCTGTTTTTGCAGGTGTCATCGTAGGGCTTATCATAGAGCCTGTCCCACCCGCACTTGTCGGGCTTATCGGCGTAGGCGTGTGTATATGGCTAAAGCTAGGACCAAAAGGTAGTGGCGATGCCGAAACGGTAATAAAATCTGGCGAAGCGGTAAATTGGGGCTTGGCTGGATTTTCTAACGCCACAGTGTGGCTTATCTTTGCGGCGTTTATGATAGGGCTTGGCTACCAAAAAAGCGGACTTGGCAAGCGAATCGCGCTATTTTTGTTAAACAAACTTGGCAAAACTTCTTTAGGACTTGGCTATGCCATTAGTATCGCAGATGGTATTTTAGCTCCATTTATCCCTAGTAATTCTGCTAGAAGCGGTGGGATTATCTACCCTATTGTAAGTCAGATTCCGCCTATGGTGGATTCTCACCCTGATAAAGACCCTAGAAAGCTAGGTGGGTATCTTATGTGGGTTTCTTTGGCTGCTACTTGCGTAACAAGCTCTATGTTTTTCACAGGGCTAGCACCAAACCTACTTGCGATGGAAACTGCTGTAAAAAGTGGCGTAGAGCCTATTAGCTGGTTTGGCTGGTTTATGGCGTTTTTGCCTGCTGGGATAATTTTGTTTATCGCTACGCCTTGGCTTACTTATGTGCTTTATCCACCCACTTCCAAAGGCTCGCCCGAAGCCTCCAAATGGGCAGGCGAAGAGCTAGCAAAACTAGGCGCAATCACTATCAAAGAATGGCTAATGGTAGCTCTAGCGGTTTTTGCACTCGTATTTTGGATATTTGGCTCAAAATTTGGCGTAAATGCTACTACGGTGGCTATCACAGTCGTCATCGCTATGGTGCTTTTGGGTATCATCTCTTGGCAAGATTTGCTTGGCAATAAGCCTGCGTGGAATGTATTTGCGTGGTTTGCGACACTTGTAACGCTAGCAGGTGGGCTAAAAAATGTAGGATTTTTAGATTATATCGCAAAGTTTGGCGGGCAGTATCTAGGCAATGTAGAGCCGATGATGGCGTTTATCGGGCTTATTGTGTTTTTCTATGTGTTACATTATTTCTTTGCTAGCACCACTGCGCATGTAACCGCGCTTTTGGCGTTATTTATCACTGTGGCAAGCGGAATCAACGGCATAGATGTCAAAACCCTAACGCTATTTTTGATGCTCACTCTTGGTATCGTGGGTATCATCACTCCCTATGGCACAGGACCTAGCCCCGTGTGGTATGGAGCGCACTATATCGAGGGCAAAGACTTTTGGAAACTAGGTTTTATCTTTGGGGTTATTTACCTTGTGGTATTTCTAGTCGTGTGTATCCCTTGGGTAAAATATGTCGCTTATCAATGGATTTAAGCTGTGATTTTAGTCGCTTTTTAAAAAAAGCGACTTTGTCATATTTGGCTTTTTTGATTTCATATTTTACTTGTTATTACTTCGGCTTGTTTTCAAGCGATTTATTTGCTTGCAATGATAATGTTGGATTGTCATTGCGAGCAAAAATACAAATACTTCCGTCATTGCGAGAATCTAGGCTTTTGTTAAAAAGACTAGATTCGTGGCAATCCACCCTCCCATCGTCATTGCGAGAAAATCCGTAAGGATTTTCGTGGCAATCTATCATTTTGTCATACTAAGCCTTCCATTTGTCATACTGAGCGAAGCGAAGTATCTCAAAATAACCAAAACAGAGATATTTCGCTATCGCTCAATATGACAAAGAAAATTTTCGTCATTGCGAGCAAGTCGTAAGACTTGCGTGGCAATCTACAATCACAAATTGCCAAATAACGCTTTTTTGCGATTTTTTAGTTATAGATTGCCACGAATCTAGCCTTTTTAACAAAAGCCTAGATTCTCGCAATGACGGAATGTTTGCTGTCATACTGCGATTTTGCAGAAAACGAAGCGTCTCTCTTATTGTCATATTGAGCGCGTAAGCGCGAAATATCTCTACTTACATTTTTAGATTTTGAGATACTTCGGGCTACGCCCTCAGTATGACAAGGATTAGGATTTTGGATACTTCGCTTATGTGTATTAGGATAAAAAACCCACCCCCTTAATCCCCCTCCGCAAGGGAGGGGGAAATAATGCCGTCATTGTGAGAATTTGCAATGCCGTCATTGCGAGAAAATCCGCTAGGATTTTCGTGGCAATCTATCATTTTGTCATACTAAGCCTTCCATTTGTCATACTGAGCGAAGCGAAGTATCTCAAAATAAGCAACAAAATAGAGATATTTCGCTATCGCTCAATATGACAAAGAAATTTTCGTCATTGCGAGCAAAACACAAGACTTGCGTGGCAATCCACAATCACAAATTGCCAAATAATGCTTTTTTGCGATTTTTTAGTTATAGATTGCCACGAATCTACAATTTCTTACAAAATTGCAGATTCTCGCAATGACGGAATGTTTGCTGTCATACTGCGATTTTGCAGAAAACTAAGCGTCTCTCTTATTGTCATATTGAGCGCGTGAGCGCGAAATATCTCTACTTACATTTTTAGATTTTGAGATACTTCGGGCTACGCCCTCAGTATGACAAGGATTAGGATTTTGGATACTTCGCTTATGTGTATTAGGATAAAAAACCCACCCCCTTAATCCCCCTCCGCAAAGGGAGGGGGAAATAATGCCGTCATTGTGAGAATTTGCAATGCCGTCATTGCGAGAAAATCCGCTAGGATTTTCGTGGCAATCTATTTTTTTTGTCATTGCGAGATTCTGCGCATAGCGTAGAATCGTGGCAATCTATTGCTTCTATATTGCATTGTGGATTGCCACCTATGTTTTTTGTCGTGGATTGCCACGCGTTGCGTTGCAACGCTCGCAATGACGAAGTGTTTTGTGGTATGATAAGCGAATAGATTGCCACGAATCTACAATTTCTTACAAAATTGCAGATTCTCGCAATGACGATATGGTGCGTATGTCATTGTCATACTCAAGCATTAGCAAAATATCAAAACTTATACCCCACCTGCACCCAAAATTGTCGCCCCACTTCATACACAGCCACCGCAGCACTACCCATAAAAGCACTGCCAGCAGTGTTGCCTTGATAAGCTGAGTTAGCAAAAGTAGATTTGATTTTAGAATCTAGCACATTATAAATATCTACATTAAAATACAAGGTTTGTCCGCGCCACATATCCACTTCAAAGCCCGCTCGCATATCCCAGCTAAACGCGCTAGGAAAGCGCATTTTGCCATATTGATTACCACTAAATGCGCTGTCATAACGCGTATCTTGCCTAGTTAGTGTTACCATTCGCTCATATCCCGCACGAAATCTAAAAAAGTTATTCAATAACCATTTTGTCTTAGCGATTTTAAATGCGTGCGTTGTGGTAAGTCTAAGCGTAAAAGGACGCGCCCAATTTTCCACAGGTCTATCGCTATAATTGATAATCTTGCCATCATATTTGATAAGCGTGTCTTGATAGTAGGCTTCATCTGCGCTTAGTAAGTTATAAGTGCGATTTGTTTGCGTGTAGTCAAAGGCAAACAAATAGTGATGAGATACGCCATAAGTGGTGATAGGTTTAAGATTTTGGATAGTTAGGCTAAAAATATTGCTCTCACTTTTGCCATCATTTGTCCATATATAGTAATCGCTTCGATACCCCTCTAGCGCAGGTAAATTATTTGCGTTACTTCCGCTTGTTGAGCGTCTTCGGCGCATTATCTCATCTCTGCCCTCTCGGTGAATGTATTTAAAATCTAGCTTAAAGATTTTAAGATTTTGGCTTATGCCTCCCATTAGCTCATCATCATAGGGGACTTTTAGCTTGTCAAATCTATAAGTAGAATTATTTGTGGTAGTGGATTCTACAAATGGTTGGTCTGCACTTGTCCTAGTGTAGCTTTTGAGTAGATTTTGGTCATTATCATAGAGGCGATATGAGAATAGATTTCGCCCATAGTAGCGATTTGCCCCAAATGTTAATGTGGTTTTGTAATCTTTTGGCGCGGGCGTTACATAATTTAGCGAAAATCTAGGCGCAAGCGTATGTTTGCTCATATAATTATCGCCATCTAATCTTAATCCCAATCTAGCATTTATCTCGCCGATTTTTGCGCGAGAAAAATCTAAATCTAACTTCATATCATCTTCTACAAAAATCCCATAAGCAACAGAATCTAAGCTTGTTTTGCCTGCTTGATAGACTTGCAAGGTTTGAAAATATTGCCCTTGCCAAGCGTTTTGTGCTGTGCCTATAAAAGTTTCTCCACTAGAGCAAAAATCCTGCCCTATGCCAAAAGGGTCATCATTAAGACAAGAATTTCCATTAGTATTTTGCGGTTGCCCAGAGGCGAAATACACATTTTCTAGCCTATTTCTTTGGGCTTTTGTATAATTTATCTCCGTGCCTACGCGAAAGACATTTTGCCAAAATCCAACTGAAAGCGGATTGAAAGTAAAATCGCTTTTGTAAGTAAGCGTATCTTGCAAAGTATCCATATCGCCATAGCCACCTTCAATAGCACGATTTTGATTGGTATAAGCCCAATTATGCAAAGAAGAGGCATACCAGCTTATATAGTAGTTTTTATCGCTACGGCGGGAGTTTTCCATTCGCGTGTAGCCTAGCGAATTTAGCCAAAATCCCACAGGTGTTTCATAGCTTAGCTTTATCCCGCTTTGGATTCCACCAGAATCCATACGATAAAAGCTATCTTTTGCATTATTTAGAAAATAAGTGTTTGTTTGAGGCATATACCCTAGATACGCTTCAAGCGTGAGATAATCGGTAATATCATAATTTAACTTAGCATAGGCATTGTAGCTTTGTCTTTTTTGCTCTCTTGTGCCTCCTATTCCTGTGCCGTTGTATGGTTGTCCGTTTGCAGTGCTTTTTGGATAAGAAGCTAGGGGGATAAAACTCTGCGTGGTGTTAAAACTCGCTACAAGCCCGATTTTATCGGTGATATAGCCCTCTGTGCTAGTGCGGATAATGTGCTTGTGAAAATTTGGCTGATAGTTTTCGTTGCTACTTGTATAAAAATTTGCCTCACTGCTTGGGTCTAAATGATAGCTTGTCAAATCGCTTGAAGTAAATTGATAACTCACATTTGCGTGCCAGCCGTTGATTCCGCTTTTGCTTCTGCGTGGTTTTCGCACGGTGGCTTCGACTACGCCACCTGTGAATCGCGAATACGCCGCAGAAATGTTAGAATCCTGCACCACGATAGATTCTAGCAAACTCGTATCTATGGCAAAGCCTTGATTTTGCCCGCCTTTTAGGGTGTTTATATTGTTGTTTGTCTCGCCGTGTGGGTCTAAATCGTTGTTGATATTTAGTCCATCGATTTGGAAATTATTTTGATAATAAAGCCCTCCGCTTATGGAAATATTTGCAGGGTCGATTTCACCTTGTGCAGTGGAGCGATTTTGTGCGTTGTCAAACTGCACATTTGGGAGAAGTCGCAAAATCGAACCTATGTCGCCATTTCCACTCGGGCTAGAATCTATGATGCCTTTGCTTATCGTGCCAGCATTGCTTTGGTATCGCCCTAGTGAGTCTGCTTTGACATCAGGCGAGCCATAAGCGACTATGCGCCCTAAATCTTTTTGGGTTATGGTTTCGCCCATTGGCTCGGATTTTAGTTTATTGTAGCGGGAGGGTTTGTCAAACGCTTGTGGCGTGGAATCTGCTTGCGTAGAATCCGTGCGGATAGAATCTATTTGGGCTAGTTTTATGTATTTTTGAGGGTTTGTTTTGTTTCCGTCATTGCGAGAATCTGCGCGTAGCGTAGAATCGTGGCAATCCACCCTCCCATCGTCATTGCGAGAAAATCCGCTAGGATTTTCGTGGCAATCTATTGTTTCTGTATCGCATTGTGGATTGCCACCTATGTTTTTTATCGTGGATTGCCACGCGTTGCGTTGTAACGCTAGCAATGAGGATTTGACATTGTCAAACTTGGTTTTGTCATCTTTGTCATATTGAGGTTTCGCAGAAAGCGAAGTGTCTCTATTATTGCTTTGAGATACTTCGCTTTGCTCAATATGACAATAATTTCCGTCATTGCTAGAATCTGCGTTAGCAAATTCGTGGCAATCTACCCTCCCATCGTCATTGCGAGAAAATCCGCTAGGATTTTCGTGGCAATCTATGTTTGCTGTATTGCATTGTGGATTGCCACGCTTAACTAGCGTTTCGCTCGCAATGACGGAAGTGGAATCTTTGCTTACAATGACAGAAGCAGAGTCATTGTCCGTAATGACGGAGGTTTCTTTGTAAGTCTGATATTTTGACGATTTGTAGCTAGAAAGATTTTGTGCGGGAGTTACTCTCTCTCTCTCTCTCGTTGTTGGCAACGCTAGAAGCAAATGCAGGATTTGCAAAAACCATACTCCAAATGCCAAACAAAATCAACGCGCTGTATTTCAATGCCCGATATTTGCAGTCTTTCAAATATCGATAGTTAGATTTTTTCATCTCGTTCATTTTAAACCCCTTGCTTATTTCAAATGTCGTTTTCTCATTTTGCGTATCAAATTAAGAAAATAAGATTTATACGCAAAATAAACGCTAATCTTAACACAAAAATCCATTTTTTATCACCAATAACCCAAAAATATTCGACATAAATTCTCTATATTTTTTTATGCGCAATCTAAGAAACACTTTATTGTGCTACAATCACGGCTATGAGAGCGACATATACACGACTTTTTATGCTATTTTTCGCGCTATGTAGCGTGCCTCTTTATGCTATCCCTTACTGCTACACGCAAGCAGAGGAGCGCAAGCAATGGGGCGGGACGATAATGCAGGTTTTGGCTTTGCATACGATGGTGGGGGGGGATTTTGGGGGGAAAGTCTTGCCACAAGGTAGCCCAAACCACACCCAAAATCTTGCCCAAAACCACACCCAAAATACCCTAGATTCTGCGCTAAATTGGGGGGTTGGCACTTCTTTGGGGCTAAATTATATGAACCCCGATAATGAGAGGGAGTTTGACTATGGGTGGCGTATCCGCTATGGCTATATGGCGACCCCTAGCCAAAAGCGCAATTCGCACTTAATCGGCGCATCTGTCTATCTGCACCCCTCGCCAAACCCATATCATCGCTTTTTGGGAGCTATCCAAACGCACAAAGATTGTCAAGGCTTGCCCGATGGCTATCCTACGCCATTTTCTTTTGTGCTAGGCACAGGTGCTATCATCACCAAAAATCCTTATGGATACGCGCAAGGCGGGTATATTGAAGCGGGTATAGCGTTTTTTAAATGGTTTCCTTTCAATGCAGAGCTAATCTATCGCATAAGTTTTTATCCACCTAGCGTTAGGCAAGTGTATATCGAAGAAATCACACATAGTCTAAATATCGTGTTTAATATTTTTTAGAGTTTTTTTATCACAGGGATTTTGCGTTTTTTGAGGTGGATTTTATTGAAAAAATTTGTAAAAAGATTTTGTCATCAAGGGATATTAAGTGGCGTTAAAAGTCGTAAAAAATCGTAAAAAGTGTTTATAGATTTTAAGGTTTTTATAGATTTTTAAAAATATTTTGCATTTTTGCAAAATCTAGCGTTTTAGCAACATCGATTTACACCGCCATTATACCGCGCTTCTAATGCTTCTTTAAAAAACTCTGCTTGGCTTTTGATTTCGCGCTCGGGGTGCTTTGTGCGCATGTGCTCGACATATTTATCATAGCTTGGCATTCCTACTAGCAGGTGGAAAAATCTATCGCTTTTTTTATACCATTGGCGTAGTTTTTCTAGGATTTTAGAGGCTTTTGTTTGGTATTTGTGCAGTGGCACAGGGGGGTAAAATCTCTCTTTCATTATGCGTCCTTTTGTCTTAAAATAGCTAGAATCAAATGACTAGAATCCCATTTTGATTTTAAGGCTATTGGATTTTAAGGTTATTAAATTTTCAAGGCACTTAAAATCTAAAAACGGATTCTAGCTGATTCTAGCTTTTGTAAAAAAAGCGATTTTATAAGATTTTGCAAAAACTACATAAAAAATTTTCAAAAATCACAAAATCATAAAATCGCAAAATCACTCACAAATCGCTTTTTATAGCCTAATTTGTCGCAGAATCATACCGCTTCACATCATAAAAAGGCTCTTCTTTTAGTGGGAATTTTTCCCCTCTGCCTGTCGCGGTTAGGTAGCAGATTTTTATCGCTTGGAATATCACCACAAAGGTTACGCAGATAAATAGCGCGCAAAGCACCGCATCAAGCGTGTGATTTCTCGCCACTACAATCGCTTTGTCAAGCACGGCTTGCCATTGCTCTAGCGTCTTGCCATCGACTTGGGCTAGGGCGTCTGCGCCCATCGCTTGTAGTTTGGCGATAGCTTCGTTTGCTTTATCTTGCAGGGCAAATTGTTTTTGTGCCGTAGCGATATGGCTTACCGCATCGTGCACCCTCTCGCCATTGCTTGGAAGCAGCTTTTGAAATGCCGCATAAAGCGTTGTGAGAAGCACCCAAAATGCAGGGACAATGGTAACCCAACTATATTTTGCCTTGCCCATTTTAAATAGCACGACTGTGCCTAGCAAAAGAGCGATTCCAGCTAGCATTTGGTTGCTCGCGCCAAAGAGAGGCCAAAGCGTGTGAATCCCGCCCATAGGGTCTATCGCACCTTGATATAGCAAGTATCCCCAGCCAGCCACGCAGATAAGCGAAGCCAAAGTGCCATAAAAAATCGAAGTGGTATCTTGCATAGGTTTGTAGATATTGCCCAAAATATCTTGGATAAGAAATCGCCCCGTGCGCGTGCCTGCATCTACGGCTGTCAAAATAAACAACGCCTCAAACAAAATAGCAAAGTGATACCAAAACTCCAAATGCCCGCCGCTAAGTTTTTGCATTATCAGCGTAAGCCCTAGCGCAAAAGTAGGCGCGCCACCTGTGCGTGAGATAAGCGTCTCTTCGCCGATGCTTCTAGCAGTATCTGCGATATGTGCCCCTGTCGCGCCAGCATCTATCATCGCAGGCGTGAGGGTAAATCCTCCGTTTTGCAAAATCGTTTTTAAGCTAGATTCTATCGTGGCTAAATCCGCACCAAGCGCAGATTTTGCCATCGGGTCTAGCACGGCTAGGGGGGAATTTACCGCGAAATATAGTTCAGGCTCTAAGATACAAGCTGCGATTAAAGCCATAATGCCAACTAAAGATTCCATAAGCATAGAGCCATAGCCGATAGGGCGTGAGTGGGATTCTCTCTCTACCATTTTGGGCGTAGTCCCGCTAGAAATAAGCGCGTGAAATCCGCTAATCGCCCCACAAGCAATCGTAATAAACAAAAATGGAAAAATCGCCCCTGCAAACACAGGTCCTGTCCCATCGATAAATGCGCTAACTTTTGGGATATGTAGCATAGGATTTACTAGCAAAATCCCAACCGCCATAGCCACAATCACGCCGATTTTTAAAAATGTGCTTAGATAGTCGCGTGGAGCTAGCAAAAGCCACACAGGAAGCACGCTAGCGATAAACCCATAAGCGATGGTTAGTAGGGCAAGGGTAGTCTTGCTTAGCTTAAAAAGCTCGTGCCACGGGTGAGTGGGCACAGAGACAGCCTGCCCATAATAAAGTGCCAAAAGCAAAAGCACAAAGCCTATGATACTCACTTCCCCCACGCGTCCAGGGCGGATATATCGCATATAGATTCCCATAAAAATCGCGATAGGTATCGTCATAGCAATCGTAAATAGCCCCCAAGGCGAATCCGCCAAAGCATTTACCACCACCATAGCCAAAATCGCCACGATAATAAGCATAATGAAAAATATCCCAATCATCGCAACAGAGCCTGTAAATCTGCCCATCTCTTCTTTGATGATTTCACCTAGTGAGCGTCCATTGCGCCGCATAGAGATAAATAGCACGGTAAAGTCGTGCACCGCGCCACCGATGACAACGCCTACAAGTAGCCATATCATTGAAGGCAGGTAGCCCATCTGCGCAGCAAGGATAGGTCCTACAAGAGGTCCAGCCCCAGCAATCGCAGCAAAATGATGCCCAAAAAGCACGACTTTATTGGTCGGCACAAAATCCTTGCCGTCATTGTTGATTACCGCAGGGGTGGCACGAGAATCGTTTAGCCCAAATACGCGCTCTGCGATAAACTTGCTATAAAATCGATAGCCTATGGCATAGATACACACAGAGGCGATTACGATCTTGGTCGCGCTCACTTCCTCGCCAGCATTTAGTGCTAGCACCCCAAAATACCAGCCACCAACCAACGCGGCAAGCAACCACACAGCATATTCTGCTATTTTTGTAGCTTTCATATTGCTCCTTTTGTTAAGATTTAAGCGTTTTTAAGTGTAGGATTTTTTGGTAATAATCGCAGTATTTTTTATGGATTTGGGCGTTTAAAGTGATGAAATGAAACGATTTGAAACATTTTTGTGAATTTTTATGCGTGATTATGTGGGTTTTATTTAGTTTTTGTCAAAAAATGATTGATTTTATGAAGGGTGATTTTTTGTGCTTTTTTGTCATTGCGAGCGGATTTGTCAAAATCCGCGTGGCAATCCACACATTTTGTCATTGCGAGAAAAACAAACAAGGCTTAGTTTCTTTAGACAATCGTTAGATTTTTGCTTGGCTTTTTTGTGCCGTTTTATCATTGTGTGAGAATCTGCATTTTCGTCATTGCGAGCAAATGCGCTAGCATTTGCGTGGCAATCCACAATCACAAATTGCCAAACAACGCTTTTTTGTAGTTTTTGGTTATAGATTGCCACGATTTTGCTAGCGCAAAATCTCGCAATGACAAAAAAAATGACATAATCGTAGCGGATTGCCACGACTCGCCGTTAGCAAGTCTTGCAATGATGCACTAACATTGTCATATTGAGGTTTCGTAAGAAACCGAAATATCTCTATTACATTGTGGGTTTAGAGATACTTCGCTTTTTTGCAAAAAATCTTAAGTATGACAATCTATTTGTAGAGATATTTCGCTACGCTCAATATGACAAAAGCATAGATTGCCACGAATCTGCAATTTATTACAAAATTGCAGATTCTCGCAATGACAGCAAAAACGACAAAATGACAAAAAAGTAGAATCATACTAGATTGCTACACACGCTTATCAAAAACTCTTACAATAAACCCTCTCACAATGACAGCCCACGCCAAAAGCCATTTTGCTATGGCTAAAAAATCTTTATATTTTAAGATATTGGGTTTATCTTGTGATTGTTTTTAGAAACTAAGAGAGTCTTGCAAAATTTTAATCATTTGATTTTGGTGTGCTGTCGCATTTGCAAAAGTCCAATCATTATCGTTTGGATA
Source organism: Helicobacter sp. T3_23-1056 (assembly GCF_053654535.1). Taxonomy (NCBI): domain Bacteria; kingdom Pseudomonadati; phylum Campylobacterota; class Epsilonproteobacteria; order Campylobacterales; family Helicobacteraceae; genus Helicobacter; species Helicobacter sp. T3_23-1056. Next base: position 14,876 of record NZ_JBSIUU010000023.1, read on the forward strand.
GCTTGCAAATGTAAGCCAAAGTTTGAGACTCTCTACGCCATCTTTGTTGATTTTCTTTTGCAATTCAAGCCTTTTGTCCGCATTGTTTTGATTTTTGAGCGCGGAGTTGAATCCCACGCTTAAAAGGGCTAGATTCCCAAAGCAATCAATATCTCGCTTTTGATTTTGTGTGCCTTTGTCGTGGATTTGCCAATCGTTTTCCTCTGCTTTGCTTTGTGGCTGAATATGCTCAACAGAATTAAGGTATCTAAAATAGAAATTTTCGCGTATATCGCTAAAATTTTTGCCTCCGATTTGTAGATTTTCATCATTTTCAATGCCGTTTTTCCACAAATAATACTCCAAGCGATAAAACCAATAATGTGGCGTCCCTGTGCCGTTATTTAGGAAATCCCAATCTGCCAAATCTAAATTATGCGATTTATTCACCTTATCCAAATCTTGCAAAATCTCATTTGTAGTGTCAAGCAAAGCATTTTCGCTTGTTTTGTTTAGTTGTGCGATAGCAAGTTTTGTATCCAAATTTTCAAGGAAACTAACTAACTCATTTTGTTTGCTCTCATCTTGTTTTGTAAAATCTTCACAGATTGCGTAAGGATTCCATTCTTGTGTGTTTTTTACTTCTTTTTTCCAATTTTTGTCTTTTATTTTTTTGTCTTTTATTGTTATCAAACCTTGTTCGACACAATATTTTACCAAGCCATTATATTTTGTGCCTAAGGATTTTTTTAGCTTTTTCAAAAACGGCGTAAGCCAATGATGATAATTTTGCTTTTCGCCCTGTCGTGCCACGCGTAAATAGTTTTGAATCATCGCTAATTCTTTAAACGATTCCGCTTCGGGTTGATAAGAGCCTTTGTCTTTATAAAAGCGCATAATCGCAAATCCATCATCGCTATTTTTTATCACAAAATAATCAAAAAGCACACGATAATAAAGCATATCTATGATAAACCACTTGCAAGATTTACTTTTTGCCTCGTCATTTATACCCCATTTTGCCTCGTCATCTATGTCAAAAATATCCAAAAGTTTGTCTTTTGTGATTGTGGCTTCTTTTGGAAATTCATTGTCTTTATTGTTTTGTGTAACCCAAAGTTTATAGCAATGCAACAAAAATGTAGGAAAATCGATAATAGATTCGACTTTGCTAGGCAAATCATCGTTTGTATTTTTTGCTTTTGTGTTTGTGTTGTCGTATTTATCGATAATTTTATCAATATTCCATCTTTCGCCACTCTCATCGCTAGAATCTAAAATACTTCTATCACTTGCACTTTGGAAAATGTATTTATCCATATCGCTACACAAATCCCAAATTTTGGCGTAATCTTGCCACTTACCACCACTTGCTTGAATCACATCAAGAATCTGTGCTTTTAAAATCTCGTGGTTTTCAAGTTGCACTCCACGATTATTCATTCGCACAAAGAAGCGATTTAAATCCGTTTTTTCTGCCAAAGTTACAAAAACAAAGCAAACTTTTTCATAGATATATTTTGCAAAATCTGCTAAATCTATGCCTTTGCCATTGCCACTTGCAAACCACGAATCTATGCACTTAAATGCGTCAATGATATTTTGATAAACGCCCTCTTTGTCTTGCAAAAATTGCGCTAGATTTTCTTTGCCACTCATATTTTTTTTGCCATTGATATTGTTGGCAAGCTCTATAAGCGCGCTTTCCTCGCTATCTCGTATCGGCATAGCGATTCGCAAGTTTTCGCCTTGCATTATAAATTTTTGCCACGATTCACAGCCCTTACTTGCAAGGTAAAATCCCACAAACCAAAGCGTAGTAAGCCTTTGTTGCCCATCGATAAGCACATATTTATCGCCTTTTTGGCTTGTAGTGATATTGCCAATGAAATAATCTTTTGACTCATCACAAGCCTTTTGTATATCATTTAGCAATTCCTCAATCTGCACAGATTCCCATTCATAAAGTCTTTGATAAGGTGGAATTTCAAAGATTCTATCTCGCTTACAAATCTCTGCTATTGTCGCTCTTTTTGCGTTATTTTCATTATTGCTCATTGTTGTTCTCCTTGTGATGGTTTGTATAAATCCGCATAGTGTTTTGGTATACGGTTGCCATAATCATCTCCATAACATCTTTCTTTTGCGTGGTCTAAATATGTCTTTATGCCATCACCGTCAGGGATTGTTTTTGTGTCTAGTTGCAGTTTTTCATATAAGGCTTTTTCTTTTGGTATGTAGTCGATAATAAATCGTCTTAACTTAAGTTCTACTTCCAAATCAAAACGCTCATAATAAATCAACGGCAAAATCTCTTTGGCAAAATCCCGCGCGGTTTGGATAGAGATACTCTTCTCACTACACCGAAGCGTAAAAACCGCCCTTGCGATAAGTCGGAGACTATAGTCTTCATCGCACTTAACGCCGAGATTATCGTATTCTTTGCAACATTTAAATCTATCAATATCTAGGAATTTATCAAGGTAGATTAACGCTGACATTATGTAAATATAGCGATTGTAGGTAAAGCCTTTTGACCAATGTATCTGCTCAAACCATTGATAAAAATTAAAGTCTTTAAGGATTTTATAACGCTCATCAAAATGTGAAATATATTCAAAGAAATCCGCCCCACCTACGAAATTTTGCAAGATTCCAAGCTGGTTTCTATCGATAACGCGTGGATTTTCAAAATTTCGTGGAATATTTCGTGGAATATCGGTGCAAAACTCCTCATAAATATCCATTTGAGAGGGGACTTTATTGCTTTTGTCTCGCAGCCACTGCCTTGCAGGTGTCAAAATATCGTTAAATAGCATTTTTAGATATTTGCCCTCGTTTTCTTTGGCAAGTCGCTCAAACTCTTTGGCAAAATCATTAGAATCTTTGTCTTTAGATTTTGGACTATAATCCTCCAAAGCGCGTAAATGAAATGCCTTTATCAAATCATAACCTTCAAGTCTCTTGCCCTTAGCATTTGCGCTATCAAAAAATATAAAGGCATCATCAAGGCTAGGTGCAACGACATAGATAAATTCTATTTTGTTTTTTAGATTTTCAATATCCCATATATCAGGTTTTGATTCAAACCACGATTTGATAGATTCGTAGTTTTCTTTGATATGCGCTTTTGATTCGCTGTGCTGAAATTTGCTACCTTTAAGAAAATCTATCGTGGCATTTTCGCCATTTTTTAACTTTTCTAAATAAAGCAAAATCAACGCCAAAGTAACAAGCCTTTGCTGTCCATCGACTACTTCAAATTTGCAATTTTCCTTGTTTTCGCATAAAATCAAACTCCCAAGCAAATATTTATCTGGCTTGTTTTGGGTTGTTTCAAAATACCCGCTTAAATCCTCAAGCAAAATTTTCACTCGCTCTGTGTCCCAAACATACGGGCGTTGATAATACGGGATTATGATATTTTCACTTACCAAATCCCCCAAACTTATCGTGCCTGTAAAACCACTTATTTTGCTCATTTTCACTCCTTTATTTTTCAAAGTTTTTTCAAAAAAGCGTTATTCTACAAAAAAAAAAAAACAACTTGTAAAGACTTTTGAGGAAAATTTAGATTTTACTTTGTAGATTGCACGCTTATGCGCAATGCCTCCTCATATAAGCAATGCGCGTTGATTTGCAAACGCGATTTTTCAGAATCTAGCTCCACGCAGAAGTCAAAATCCCCGTGCCAATGCCCAAAAAACCATTCGATTGTCCCGCTTTGATTGAGCGCGATTTTTTGTGCGAGAATCTCAAGCCACACGCAGTTGTCATCGTGGATTTTCATATCCACTGCCAAATGCTTATCAATATGGGGCAAAAAGGACTTCGGGCAAGTGTGCGTGATGACTATGTCGATTTGCTCTTTGGAGTTTGCTAGATTTTGCAGGGCGTATTTGACTTGGGCTGGCGTGATATTTTCGCCCTCCCACCACGAGATATTTGGCTCTCTATAGTCTTTGTCTATGCTACTAGCCCCGCCCATTGTGAAAATGCGCTTCCCCGCTATGGTGTAAATCTCGCCACGCTTGAGATGGTAGCATTTGCCTTTGATATACTCGCCTACATTCCCGCCAAATTTTTTGACATTTTTTAGCGCGTCTAGGCGGTTGAAATTTTCGTGGTTGCCATCGATAAAGAGAATCGTGCAGGGGAGTTTGCCAAACTCGCTTACTAAAAATTTCTCACAATCATCTGCTTTGTCCTCCCACAGCACGCCAAAATCCCCGCAAATGATGATAAAATCATTTTTGGTGTAGGAATCTAGTGGCAAAAAGATTTTTTCTATGTCTTGTATGCTGTGCGTATCGCCAAAGATATAGAGAGTAGCGGTGTTTTTCACGCTTTTTCCTTAAGTATTTTTCTAATAAATTCTAGTTATGTAAAATCTAAGAGGTTTTGGCTATTTATCTAAAAACCCCATATCTTTTAATAAAAAATCTCAAACAAGTTAGTCTTTGACTAAGACAGATGGGGGTTTTTTAGGTTGATAGTGTCTATGTAGCTTGCCATATCAAATGGCATCAGCACGCAATCATTTGGCTGATATAGGGGGTGTGTGGGGTTGCCTTTTTGGGTTAGATTTAGGCAGAGCCATTTTCTATTTGGATTTATGTTGTTAGATAGTTCATAAATCCATTTTAGACATATCAAAAGATATTCTCTTAACAAAATATTATCCCCCCAACAAGCAAGAATGTCGTTTTCTAAGTATGAATTAAAGATATTTTCTATATGATGATAGTTGTCCAAAGCGATGATACATAAGTCATCTTGTAGCAAATCACTAGGCTTTGTCGCTATGAGAGGGTATATATTTAGCATTATTAGTCCATCATATTTTCCCGTGTTTTTGATAATCTGTTGTATTTTTTTAATGGTAGGGTCAGATTTTTTGTCAGTGGCTAGGCTAGGGTTTAGCCCTATGCAAAGTAGCGGATTTTTTGCGCTAGCATTGCCAAGCACAAATCTACATTTTGTTCCCTCTAGCCCCTTAAAATCTTTGTAATCATCATATTTGTATAAATCAAACAAAGTCTCCAAAGACTCCAAAAGTTCTATGTTTTTCTCCATTTTTACTCCTTTTACCCTATGTTACAAAACATTTTGCAAAAAAACGCAAGAATACAAAAAAAAAAAAAAACGGAAAATAAATTAGGCGGTTTTTTGTATAAATCTTAGAAAAAATGATAAGAAATAAGTCGTTTTTAAGTTGTGCATTTAGTCTTTTTAGAATTTAGGCTATTTATAGTGGCTTTTAAGATTTTAAGCCACTATAAATAATAAAAAAAATAGGCGGTGTGAATCCCACCGCTTTGTGATAATGCGACTAGCCTAGCAATTCGTGCTGTTTATTTGGATGTGGGCTTTTGGAGCAAGAAAAATTGACTATGCCTTGTGGGGTAGTAGCTTGAACCCCACAATATTTGCAAGTATATTGACTAAGCTTTTCTGTCGCATTCATTAGTTCGTGTTGTTTGTGTGGGCTTTTGGAGCAAGAAAAATTGACTATGCCTTGTGGGGTAGTAGCTTGAACCCCGCACCATTTACAAGTATAAGTTGCCATTTTTTATCCTTTTTATCAAAGTAAGATACATTTGCTATGCAAATGTGAAGTATTCGTGCATATCGCACACCTTATTGCTTACACCATTTTTTGTATTTTTGCCTCTTATTTATCTGCCTCCTTCATTTTGAGATTTGGAGGTAGGATTTTTACCTTTTATAGCGTTTTTAAAACAAAAAAACACTGCTACCACAATAGGCAACGCAACAAGTGCGATAAACCCTATGCAACACCATTTTTCACAAAATATGCTAGCAATATGCACGATAAACAAAATACCACCTAGCAGGCAACTAATCCACCCTAATGCAATATTGATTTTGCTAGGTGAGTAGCGAAAAACTCCAAGCACACCAAACCAAAATAAATTGTCGCTTAAGTTTAAATATTCATAATCTTTTAATTTACAAAACAATTCTTTTAAATCTTTATTGTTTTCTAAAAAATTTTCAATGTGTTTTTCGTGCGCTTCTTGCACGAATTTTGAGCCTTTTGCCATAGCTACCCAAAGTAACGATAAAACGATAATTATTAGGCAAAGTCCAAGTGAAGTGCAATGATAAACATTAAGATTAAGGGGATTGTAAGTCAAATTTGTTATTGTAAAATCTTTTTCTATGTGTTTTAATTGTAGAGCACCATAACCACCCCAAGCCAAAGTCATAAATGTGGCTAGAAATATGGAGCGTTTCCACAGATTGCCAATCTCATCGGCATAAGCCGTATAGAGAATCTTATACTTTTCAAGTTTGTGTTGCAAGTCTTTATCCATTTTGGTTCTTTAACCTAATGTAGTCGCTTTTGTCGCTTGTGCCACGCCAAAAGCGACAAAAACAACGGCAAGTATGCTACAAAAAAAAAAAAAAAACGGATTTTAAACAAGGCGTTTTTAAGGATTTAGAGTAAGTGTGGTTGAGATGAAATGAAGTTGGGCAAGTTTTTTTGGCGGACTAAGGTTTTGAAAAAGCCGAAGTTATGACAATGTATCGTCATTGCGAGCAAAATGAGCGTAGGCGAATTTTGCGTGGCAATCTATGGGATTCCGCTCCGCAAGAAGGGGTTTTTAATCTCCCAAGTATCCCGTCATTGCGAGCGGATTTTGTAAAATCCGCGTGGCAATCCACAATCACAAATAGCCAAATAATGCTTTTTTTTGCGATTTTTTAGTCATAGATTGCCACGAATCTGCAATTTTTTACAAAATTGCAGATTCTCGCAATGACAGAAAACGACAAAAAAGTCGCAAAATCTCGCAATGACGGAAAATGACATAATCATAGTGGATTGCCACGAATCGCTAGCGCGATTCTCGTCGCTTCTCGCAATGACGAAGCAATATTGTCATATTGAGGTTTCGCAAGAAACCGAAATATCTCTATTACATTGTGGATTTAGAGATATTTCGCTAACGCTCAATATGACAAAAGCAACTTCAATATGAAAAAATAGATTGCCACGCGCAATAAATTGCGCTCGCAATGACAGCAAAACGACAAAATGACAAAAAAAGTAGAATCGTATTAGATTGTCCGCGATTTTAGATAATTTTAGATGATTTTAGATTTTGACAAAAAGCCTAAAAATCCTAAAATCTAAAATAAGCCTAAAATCCAAAAAACAATGCTTACAAAAATTTACGCATTTTAGCGTGTATTAGCCCTCTTGTGGCTCATCGGGCAATGGCATTATCTCTTCGCTTGTGCCGATTTGCTCTTTGATTTTGCCGATGATTTCGCTAGCTAGGGCTTTGTTTTCTTTTAGGGCAAGTTTTGCGTTTTCTCTGCCTTGCCCTAGTTTTTGGTCTTTGTAGCTTAGCCACGCGCCACTTTTATCGATGATGTCTAGTTTGATTCCATAGTCGATGATTTCGCCCTCTTTGCTTATCCCCTCGCCAAACATAATGTCAAATTCTGCTTCTCTAAAAGGCGGGGCGACTTTGTTTTTTACTACTTTTGCTTTTGCGCGGTTGCCGATGTGTTGCTCATTTTGTTTTAGGCTTGCGATTCTGCGTATGTCGATTCTCACGCTTGCGTAGAATTTTAGCGCGTTTCCGCCCGTAGTGGTTTCTGGGCTACCATAGCCCATAGTGCCGATTTTCATACGGATTTGGTTGATAAAGATTAGCGTGGTATTCATTTTGTGCAAAGCACCTGTGATTTTGCGCAAAGCGTGGCTCATAAGCCTAGCTTGCAATCCCACATGCTGGTCGCCCATATCGCCGTCAATCTCTGCTTTTGGCGTGAGGGCTGCCACAGAGTCGATGACTACCAAATCCACCGCCCCGCTTCGCGTCAAAGTCTCCAAAATCTCCAATGCCTGCTCGCCATTATCGGGTTGAGAAACTAGCAGATTTTCCGTATCTACGCCAAGCCGTTTGGCATAATACACATCTAGTGCGTGCTCGGCATCGATAAATGCTGCGATTCCGCCATTTTGCTGGCATTGCGCTACGACTTGAAGTGAGAGGGTGGTTTTGCCGCTTGATTCTGGTCCATAGATTTCGATTATGCGTCCCTTTGGTATCCCGCCTATGCCTAATGCCATATCAAGCCCTAAAGAGCCTGTGGAGATGGAGTCGATTTTTTCGACTTGTTTGTCGCCTAGACGGACAAGCGCACCTTTGCCAAACTGCTTGTCAATCTGCTTTAATGCTAGCTCGATAGCTTTTTGTTTATGTTCATCTTGTTGTGCCATTTGTGTCCTTTGTAGTGAAGTGTGATGAAATATTCAAATCGTGCATTATACTTAAAATCTAGCCAAAAATTTAACTAAAATGCAAAACCAAAATCCCCTCCACGCAAAAATCCCCAAAAAATTCCCAAAAATACGCAAAATTATGCAAAATCTTAAAACTTACAGCCACTCTAAAATCTCTTTTTTTACCGCATTTGGTTCTAGCACTTTGCTATGTGTGATTTTTTTATCAAATAGCCCTAAGATTTCCTCGCCTATGCTTGCGCCTTTTTGCTGCATTTTTTTTATCGCTTCTAAATCGTTTAGTTTTTTGTGATTGTCGCTAAAATCTGCATTTGCTTTTGTCGCTGATTCTATCGCGTGGCATACGCTAGGGGCAAATTTGCTCCATTGTGCTGTGGAGCAAATGATGGCATTTGGGGTATTTTCTCTCTTGCATAGCTCTAGATACGCGCCATAGCCTAATGCGGTGTGTGGGTCTAGGATATAGCCCTCTTTATATGCCTTGTTTATTAGCCCTAAAGTCTCATTATCACTGCCATAGTAGCAGTCAAAATGCCCTTGCAATGCTTCTAATTCCTGCTTGTCTAATTCGTATTTAGAAGTCATTTCAAGGCTTTGCATTAGCTCATTTGTCCGCTTCGCGCCAAATAGTGCGAAAAGCACGCGCTCGACATTTGAGCTTTTTAGTATATCCATCGCAGGTGAGATACTTTTGTGTAGTTTTTTGTGTGAAATGTCATAGATTCCGCTTTTTATAAGCTCGCTTAGGATATTGTTTGGGTTGCTAGCGATGATGATTTTTGCTAATGGTAAGCCTGATAGTTTGGCAAAAAACGCCCCTAGCGCATTGCCAAAATTGCCACTTGGGATAATGCTATATACTTGCTTTCCAAAAGTGATTTTGCCACTTTTGACTAGGCAAAAATATCCCCAAATATGATAAATGATTTGAAAAGCGATTCTGCCAAAATTCACAGAATTTGCCGCAGATAGCGCGTAGTTTTTGGATTTTAGGGCGGAGAGAAAATCGCTATCATTTAGCAGGCTTTTTAGCAGGCTTTGTGCGGTGTCAAAATCCCCATTGATTCCTAGCACTTGTAGATTTGGTGCGTCTTGGGTTTGCATTTGCAGGGCTTGGACTTGGCTAGTGCCACCATTTGGGTATAGGCATACGACTTTGATATTTGGCTTGTTTGCAAAGCTATGAAGTGTAGCGGGTCCTGTATCGCCACTTGTCGCGCTCAATATAAGATAATTTGTCGCATTAGAATCATTGATTTTCTCTCTCTTTGCAATCTCGCTAAACACCACGCCAAAAGGGGCTAACGCCATATCTTTAAAAGCCCTTGTAGCTCCGTGATAAAGCTCTAAAAAATGCGCGTTTTTTACGCTTGTGATGGGGGCTGGATTTAGCGGGTCATCAAAGCTAGCGTATGTGCTAAGGGCTTTTTCTAGCGTAGCAGAATCTAGCGTTAAGCCAAAATGGCTAAAAACTTCTTTGCAAAGTGTGGCGTATTTAGAATCGCTAGATTCTACCTTAGAAAAAAGCGCGCTAAAATCGATACTAGGGATTTTGCTTAGACTCCAAAGTCCTTTATTTGGCGCGCTTGGGCTAAGTATCGCGCTAGCAAAATCACAGGATTTTGCGTTAGAAAAATCGCGCGTAGAGACAAAAGATTGGGTAAAGTTTGGCATTTATGTCCTTTGTATGTGAAGCGTATATGTGGTTAGTTTGGGGGGAAAATTTAGCCGTTATTGTATCGCAAAAATGTTGTAAAAAAGTTTATGTTAGTTTTATTAGTATATAGTGCGAAATCTTGCCAAAATTTGTGCAAAATCTGCAAAATCTTGCAAAAAAATTCACAAAAAGGACAAAAATGGATTTTCAATATAAATTAGTAATGTTTGGATTCCCTGCGTTGTGCGAGGATATGGAGGAAGTATCACTGCGAATGAAGCAAATACCCATAGAGAGAGCAAAAGCCGAGACGCTAGAGCAATGCTACCTAATCGAACTAAAAACCGCAAAACAATCTAAAATCCTCTGCGATGAAAAGGGGTATTTTATCGATAAAGATAATAGCGGGCAAAGAGAGGGCTAAAAGCTAGAGCGGATTTTGGCGTTTATCGTTGATTTTAGGTGGCTAAGATTTTGCCTATTTTTTGTATTTTGTAGCGTTTAAAAAATCCTTACTTCTTGCTTTTTTACTTGGCGTATTGCTTTTTTGCTTGGCTTCTTGCTTTTGTGCTTGCGAATCGTTGGCAAGATTTTTTGCATATTCGTGCGCGTTTTTCATAATGTCAATGACGCTCACGCTAGCATTAACGCTATTTTGACTTTGGAGTTCCTCTTTTTGCGCATTTCCTAGCCTCGCCTCATCGCGAAATGTCGCGCGCACCAAGTCCATTCCCGCGTAAAATTCTTTCATCAGCACCACGCAGACATAATGCCCAAAATCCGTGCATTGCAAAATCCTCTCCCCCGCGCTATTTGTCGCATTTGTTATCGCTCCGCTTACGCGCAATCCCGCTAACTCTAACGCCAAATCCTGCTCCAAATTACACTGCATATTTGCGTTAAACTCCGCTACATTTATCCTACCCTCAAAGAGCTCGCACAAAAACACATAGCGCAAAATATCGCGCCTGCTAAACTCCGCATTTGCCATATTTGCGTTGCGCTTGTGCGCGATAGCCTCGCAGTAGTCTTTGAGGTTAAATGTATTGATATAAAGCCTGCCATTTATAAAGCTAAACGCCCCACTGCCCGCGCCTAAATATTGATGATTGGAGCTTACATATTCATCGCTTAGATTGCTTTGTGGGGTATCCTCATTCACGCCATTATGAGAATCTATTTTGCCAAACCCCCACGCATTGTTGCGCTTCCACCCGCTAAATTCCGCGCAGATAAGCTCATAAAATTCGCGTTCATTGTCGCTTAGAGCCACGCCTAGCGCGGATTGGATTTTGGAGCGTGTGAGTGCGGAGCGCATAAGCGGGTAGGTGGTGATTTGCTCTGCGCCTAGTGATTTGGCGATAGCTAAATCGCGCAAAAGTTGCTCTTTAGTTTGGTTTGGGAAGTTGAAGATTAAATCAATGCTTAAAGTTGGCAAGATTCCTTGCGCTTTTGCGAGTTTTTCTTGTAATTGCGCGCTTGAGCCAAATTTCTCATACCGCCCGATTTTGCGTAAAATCTCATCATCAAAGCTCTGCACCCCACAGCTAAGCCTTGTGATAAGCCCCTTAAATCGCTCTAATTGCGCAGGCGCGATATGCGTAGGGTCGCTCTCACACGAAATCTCTTGTATGCCAAAGAGCTTTTTACACAGCTCCAAAGTCTTTAGTAGTTCGTCCTCATTGATAAGCGTAGTCCCGCCACCCACCACAAGCGTGTGGAAATCAAAGCCTTTTTGCTTAATGATTGTTAGCTCTTCTCTTAACGCCTTAAAATACGCGCGCGCCAAGCCCTCATCATAAATGTATTTATGGAAACTGCAATATGGGCAAAGCGTGTGGCAAAAGGGAATGTGGATATAGAGCATCGTAGGCTTGCCATTTGGGAGAATCTCGCTAGATTGCAAGCGCACTTTGAAACTGCGCTTTAGCACCCTTTGCATAGAATGGCTTGCATAGCGCGTAGCAAGGGATTGTATAGGATTTTTGCGCAAAAATCCTATACAAGATTTTTTTGTGTGAAATGGCATCGCAACTCCTTGTATAGCATTGCGCTAACGATAAATAAAAGGCGGAATTTATGGGGGAGGTTATGTTTTTAGATTTTAGTAGTTGGCAAATAAACTTCGCATTATACGCTAATAATGACAAAATGCGATGAAATATTTGATTTATGTGAGATAGGGCAATGCTTGGATTCTGCCAACAAAAAATCGCAACAATGTAGAATCCTTGTAGTTAGTTTTAGTTAGTTTTCGTTAGTGTTTGTTGGCGTTAGTGGGCGTTGTTTTTGTAGGCGTTGGTAGATTTTGGCTATCTCCAAATTTTGCCTTGATGATTTCGCCAAGCTGGGCTATGAAGCTCCAAAATAGCGGGATAAAAAAGATAGCGATAAATGTCGCGGCAAGCATTCCGCCGATGATGCCCGTGCCGATAGCGTGGCGCGCTGCTGCGCCTGCCCCACTTGAGAGAGCCAAAGGCAACACGCCTATGCTAAATGCAAGCGAAGTCATCACAATGGGACGAAATCGTAGTTTGGCGGCTTGTATGGCGGCTTGCAGTATGCTAAGCCCGCCTTCCTCGCGCAAATGCTGGGCAAACTCCACGATTAAAATCGCATTTTTCGCACTTAGCGCGATAAGCGTAACTAAGCCCACTTGAAAATAAATGTCATTTTCTAGCCCCCGCACAAACACCGCCGCACTCGCGCCAAACACCGCAAAAGGCACAGCGGTAAGCACGGCTAGGGGCATTAGCCACCGCTCATATTGCGCACAAAGTATCAAAAACACAAACACTAGCCCTAGCCCAAACGCCACAAACGCGCTTCCGCTACTAGCCTTTTCTTGATAGCTCATTCCAGAATGTGCAATGGTATATTCGCTTGGCAAAATCTCGCGGGCGACTTCTTCGATGGCTTTTAGCGCGTCTCCGCTAGAGTAGCCCGCATTTGGGCTTCCTGTGAGTTTGGCTGCGGGGAATAGATTAAACCGCTCGATAATATCTGTATTTACGATTCGCTCAAAATCCACAAGCGCGCTTATGGGGATAAGGTTGCCATCGTTTGACTTGACAAAGACGCGGTTAAAATCCTCTGGGCTTTCTCTAAATTCACTTTGGGCTTGGAGCTTGACTTGGTAGGTGCGACCATAGAGGTTAAAATCATTGACATAATAGCTCCCAAAAGTGCTTTGCAAAGTGGTAAAAACATCGTTGATATTGACATTAAACGCCTTTGCTTTCTCTCTATCTAGCGTGATAAAGTATTGGGGAATCGTAGCGTCCAAATAGCTTCTAACCGTCATTGGATTTAGCTCTGGTCGTTTGCGCGCTTCTGCGACAAGCATATCTGCATTTTTTTGGAGTTCTTTTATATCGCCATTGCCACGATTTTGCAGATAGACTTCAAAGCCCCCTGCTAGCCCCATTCCCATTATCGCGGGCGGATTTAGCACAAAGCCACTTGCTTCTAGCTTGGCGTTAAACTCCCCTGTAAGCGCACCCGCCACGCTAAAAGAATCCTGCCCCGCACCTTTGCGCTCACTCCACGGCTTTAGTTGTATAAATGAAGTAATCACATTGCTTCGCGCCGAAGAAGAGAGCATATCATAGCCGATAATCATCATCACAGAATTGACATTTGGATTATTTTGCAAAATCTCTAGCTCTTTGTCCGCTACGATATTTGTCCGCCATAGCGCACTCGCAGGGGGCAAGCGCACAGAGGCTATCACATCACCTTTGTCCTCGTTTGGCACAAGCCCTGTGGAGAGCGAGGAAAATAGCCCAAAAGTCGCCACCAAAATCGCCACAAAGATAGCTATCATCATCACAGCCCTACGCATCGTAAAAGCAATCGTTTCGCCAAATCTATGCGTGAGGTTATCAAAGACTTCGTTAAATTTGCGCACGGCTAGAAATGGCGTTGGCTCTTTTTTCTTTAGAATCGACACGCAAAGTGCAGGGGTAAGTGTGAGTGCGACAAAGCCTGAAATCACCACCGACACAGCGATAGTGATGGCAAACTGCTTATAAATCTCCCCACTAAAGCCCCCGATAAACGCCACAGGGATAAACACCGCGCAAAGCACCAGCACGATAGCAATCACGGGGCTTTGCATTTCGCCCATAGCTTTTATGGTGGCTTCTTTTACGGAGAGATTTTCACTCTTATCGTGCAAAATCCGCTCTACATTCTCAATAACAATGATTGCGTCATCGACTACGATTCCAATGGCTAAAATAAGCCCAAAAAGCGTAAGCAAATTTATACTAAATCCTAGCGCGTATAGCCCGCCAAATGCCCCGATAATCGACACAGGAATCGCAATCACAGGGATAATCGTAGCGCGGAAATTTTGCAAGAAAAAATACATTATCACCACAACGAGAATTATCGCTTCGATGAAAGTTTTTGCCACTTCTTTGATAGAGATAGAGACAAATTTAGTCGTATCATAGCTTGTGGTGTAGTGCAAGCCATCAGGGAAGTTTTTGCTTAATTCTTGGAGCTTTTCCTCTACCGCTTTTGCGGTGGCAAGCGCGTTTGCCCCGGGCTGTAAAAACACGCCAAAAGATTCCCCTGCTTTGCCATTGATTTTGGCATCGACATCATAATACTTCGCCCCTAGCTCGATAGTGGCGACATCGCGCACGCGCAACGCGCTCCCATCAGAATTTGAGCGGATAATGATATTGCCAAATTCGTTTGGATTTAAGAATCTTCCCTGCGTGCTTATGGAGTAAGTGAAAGCGACTTTGTTTTTCATAGGCTCTTGCCCAAACTGCCCTACGGCAAATTGCGCGTTTTGCTCTTTGATGACTTGGGCTACTTCGGCGGGAGTTAGGTTGTTTTGAGAGAGTTTGTCTAAATCTAGCCAAATCCGCATCGAATACGCCGACTCTCCAAAGGTGCTCGCATCGCCCACGCCCTGCACGCGCTTAATCTCATCGACAATGTTTATGGCAGAGTAGTTGTAGATAAAAAGCTGGTCGTGCGCGGGATTGTCCGAATACATCGTATAAACCGCAAGTATGGTAGAGCTTCGCTTGCGGACATTTACGCCTAGTCGCTGGACTTCTTCTGGGAGTTGAGAGAGGACAGCTTGGACGCGGTTATTGACATTGATAGTCGCCATATCGGGGTCGGTGTCGTTAGAAAAAGACACATTGATAGAAAAACTCCCGCTAGAAGTGGAGGTGGAGCGCATATAGAGCATTCCCTCCACGCCGTTAATGGAATTTTCTAGCACGCTTGCCACCGTGTTGGCAATCACTTCCGCGCTAGCCCCGCTATAAGTGGCTGAGACCACCACTTCCACAGGGGTGATTTGGGGGTATTCCTCCACGCCTAGCTTAAAAATGCTAATAAGCCCTGTAAGCGTGATGATGATAGAAATCACCATAGCAAGCACAGGGCGATTGATGAAAAATTTGGAGAACATTTGAAATCCTTAGAATCTCATTTTAGAAATGCCTTGTTTTTATTGTCGCTTCGTAACTTTTTTGTAAATAGCATTTATTGTTGCTATTTTTGTGGATTTTGTGAATTTTGCGCAGGATTTTGCTGTGGATTTTGTGTTTGATTTTGTGGTGTAGCTTGCGTGGTGCTACCTTTTGAGGTTAGGGGCAAGCCTTGAGAGATTTTGGTTAGATCACTCGTTACAAGTGTGTCTTTTGGCTTTAGCCCGCTTATGACAAGCACTAAGCCATTTTTTAGCATTTTGCCAAGAGTTATGCGTGCGATATGTGCTTTGCCCTCTTTTATCACATACACATAGCTACCTTGAGAATCCTGCAACAGCGCGTTTTGTGGAATCGCTACGGCATTTTTTGCTTCAAACCCCTCTAGCTTTATGCGCACAAATTCATTTGGCACAAGCGTGTATTTTTCATTGTCAAAAATCGCGCGGGCTTTGACTGAAGATGTGTTTTGGTCGATTACAGAATCTACAAAATTTAGCGCGCCTAGCGTGTCATAGATTTTGTCATTTCCTAAAATCACTTGGGCTATGACATTGGTTTTTTCCAAATCTCTTATGTAGTAAAAATCATTGCTAGGGATTGCAAACTCTGCATAAATGGGCGTTAGCTGCGTGAGTGTGGATAGCACATTGCTCCCTTGCGCTCCCACAAGCGCGCCTATGTCGTATCTCCGCATACCGATTCTACCTGTAAAGCTAGCCACGACTTTTGTGTAGCCTAAATCGATAAGCGCGTCATCTAGGCTTGCTTTGGTGTTATCTACATTTGCTTTTGCGGATTGGTAGTTATATAGCGCGTTATCATAGGTGTCTATGGTAAGCGCACCTTGCTTGTATAGGGCTTCTGTGCGCTCCCAATCGCGCCTTGCTTTGTCTAAATTTGCTTTGGCAGAATCATACTGCGCTCTAGCCATAGTTACGCGTGCTTGATAGCGTTTGGGGTCGATTTGAAATAGTGGCTGTCCTTCTTGGACTATGTCGCCTTCTTTAAAATTTTGGCTAAGCAAAATCCCCTCTACGCGTGCATACACATCGGCACTTTGCACGCTTTTTAGCCTTGCTGCGTATTCAAATTCTAGGGGGATATTGCTTTGTGTGATTTCTATGGTATGGACAGGCAATGCACCTTTTTGTCCGCCTTTGTCGCCATCGCTACAGGCTATCAAAAACACCGCTACAAGAAAGAAATAAGACATAAAAACGACATTTTTAAATCTAAACATACATTGCTCCTTCATTGCTCCTTCTATTCTCTTGCATTCTCTCTCTTTACATTCTCTTTTAAGCTCTTTTAAGCAAGACAATTCTTAACAATTTTGCAAAATCTAGCGCGAATATTAACGCGCATCTGTGAAGTAAAAATGTGGGATTATAGCAAAAATATATAAATTAGATTCTAAATAGTTGCATATACAACTATTTTTACCTTTGGATTTTGTAGTGTAGTTGGCATAAAATTTAAGCTGTATATTTTGATGGTGTATAATGTGTGTCTTGCAAATTTTTGCAATATCAAATTTTTGGGTTTTTACGCAAAATCTAAGGGGCTTAATAATGAAGCAAATACTACAACAAACGGCTATTAAAGTATTGGCAGTGTGCATAGTTTTTGGTCTAGCAAAAGCAGATATAAACGCTACTTCAAATCCCCAAACCCCCACAAAATCAGCTCCAAACACAGACACACAACTAACGCCACACCACACAGCAAATCCCCCATCACAAGCCCCACAGGACACGCAAGAATCTAAGCAAGACGCCACAAAAAAAAATAAAGATTTTTTTGGCTATATTCCACACTCATATATGAAGTTTTTTTCAAATTCTGCGCAATTTTTCCCCGTAGCAAGTTTAGGCTACGCGCTTATCATCAAAGATTTTTTAGGTTTTAGACAGCAGGCTATGGGCTGGGTAGCGGTGGTGGGGGCTACTTATGTCATTAAATACGCATTATATTTTGCCGCCCCTTATGCGCCAAATGCCCTAGATTTTGCCAAACGCCCTAGATGGCAATCTTATGAGGCATTTCCTAGCGGGCATACTTCTAGCGCGTTTGCAGCGGTAGGATTTTTGCAAAAGCGATATGGAAGTAGGCTTGGGATTCCAGCATTTATCATAGCAGTAGCGGTGGGAGAGTCGCGTATCTTGCTAGAAAAGCACACGATTTTGCAAGTGGTGTGCGGGGGGATTTTGGGATTTTTGCTTAGCTTTTTTTGTGCTTCGCCATTTGTGAAAATCCACACTTCAAGCATATTGCCAAATTTGCCAAATAAACAAAATAAGCATTTATCAAGCACGCCACAAAATCATTTGCCACAAAATCAGCAAAACCAAACGCTTTATGGTGCTTTTTTGCTAGCGTTGTTTTTTGTGTAGATTTGCCTAAAAAACCGCGACTCTAAAACGCGTCTAAAAAGAATCCAAAATGCAAGCCCCAAATGAAAAAATCAAATGCTCCCACTGCCAACTAGAATACGACAAAAAATCCCTAAAAAAAGTCATACTAAATGACACTGACAAAAGCAACAAAGAGCTATATTTTTGCTGTAATGGCTGTGAGGGCGTGTATATGCTTTTGGCACAAAGCGGGCTTAGCGGGTTTTATGATAGGCTGGGGGGACATACGCTAAGCCCTGTGGATTTGGCAAAATCCACCTCCATAAACTCTGCCCCCACAAAATCCACAAAATCAACCACGCAAAGCATAAATCAAAGCCAAAAATCCACAAAATCCGCAGAATCTAAAAGAGTAAAATCTAGCCTAGATTCTACCCCAAAAGCTAAAAATCAGCGATTTAGCTACCTTGATGAAGCACATTTCTTAGACAAACACACAAATAAAAAATCTAATCATTTATTAGAAGTAAATCTTATCATTGAGGGCATTCATTGTGCTGCGTGTGTGTGGCTAAATGAAGCTATGCTATCCAAACAAGCAGGCATAGAAAAAATAAGCATAAACTACACAAACAACAAGGCAAAAATCCTTTTTAACCCAAGCGTGATAAAGCTATCCTCCATATTTGCTATCATCGCATCTATGGGCTATGAAGCCCATATCTATGACCCAAGCGCGCAAGAAAACCTACTTTTAGCCCAAAATAAGTCATATTTCACTAGCTTTGTGGTGGGTGTGTTTTGCACGATGAGTATTATGATGGTTGCCATAGCCCAATACACAGGGTATTTCAAAGGAATGAGCGCGGATATGAAATCTGTGCTAAATGTCATATCCTGCTTGCTTGCTACCCCTGTGCTTTTTTATACGGGTAGGGTGTTTTTTATAGGGGCGTATTATGGGCTAAAGCAGGGCTTTATGGGAATGGATTTTTTGGTAGCGTTTGGGGCTAGTTTGACTTTTATTTATTCGGTGTATGCGAGCTTTGCAAAAATTGGTGAGCCCTATTTTGAGAGCGTGGCAATGATAGTGCTTTTTGTCTTTAGTGGCAAATTTTTAGAAATGCGTGCAAAGGCTTTGGCAGGCGATAGCCTAGATAAACTCCAACACATACTCCCAAACGCCGTCCTAGTGGAATCTAAAGATTCTGCAAACTTGCTAGATTCTGCAAAAACCACCCTAAAAGAT
Source organism: Helicobacter sp. T3_23-1056 (assembly GCF_053654535.1). Lineage (NCBI taxonomy): Bacteria > Pseudomonadati > Campylobacterota > Epsilonproteobacteria > Campylobacterales > Helicobacteraceae > Helicobacter > Helicobacter sp. T3_23-1056. The sequence goes on from NZ_JBSIUU010000023.1 coordinate 33,867, forward strand.
AGCAAAGAGCTAGCAAAGGGCGATATTATCCACATACGAGAGGGGGAGATGCTACCTTGCGATGGGATAATGCTCTCAGATGGCAATATCGATACGCGCTCTTTAAGCGGAGAGAGCGAGCCTGTGGCAAAAAATATCGGTGATGAGGTGCTATCTGGCTCTATCGCGCTAGATAGTTTCCGCTATGAAGTGGCAAAGACTTATGCGGATTCTACGATGAGCAATATAATAAAACTGCTTGAAGAAAGCCTAGAGTCAAAGCCACAAATACAAAATCTAGCAAACGCGCTATCAAAGCATTTTTCCCGCGTGGTGCTATTTATCGCGCTATGTGGATTTTTGTTTTGGTGGCGTTATGCAGGGGCGCAAGAGGCGTTGATTATTGCGATTTCGGTGATAGTGATTTCTTGTCCTTGTGCGCTAGCTTTGGCTACGCCTATGGCTAGCGTGGTGGGGATTTCGCGTGGGTTTAGGCAGGGAGTGCTATTTAAAAGGGCAAAATTTTTAGAAACGCTTGCCAAATGCGAAGTGGTGTTGTTTGATAAAACAGGCACGCTTACAGAGGGCAAACTAGAAGTGAAAAAAGAGTTGGTGCTAGATTTGGGCGTGGATTTTGGGGAGAATCTTAGCGATGATTTTTGGGTGGATTTTAGAAAAAATCGTAGCAGTGATTTTGGTGGGGGTTTTGAAAAAAATCTTGAAAGTGATTTTGGCGATGATTTTAGCGGGCTAGAAAAAAGCGATTTTGCCAAAATCTTATTAGCAGATTTTCTAAGCCATTTTACGCACCCCATTTCCATAGCGATAAAAGATTTCGCACAAAAAAGCCTTAGCAAAAATGCACAAAATCTAGCACATAAAACCTTGCAAAATCTAACCCTAAAAGAAGCTAAACAAACCAAAGAGCGCGGAATCTATGGAATCTATGAATCCAAAAACGGCAAGACTTTGACCCTGCTAGGCGGTAGCTTAGAATATCTGCAAGCACAGGGCATAAACACCGATGAAGCCCAAAAAATCGCGCTAGATTTTCCGCAAATGAGTGTATTTGCCTGTGCGATAAAATCCACCGCTACACAACACGCCACGAACGCCACGCAAAAAACGCAACAAACCCCAAATGCTCAAAAAAACGCGACAAAAACTGCGATAGATTCTGCCAAAATCGATTTTTTATTTTTCCTCCAAGATAGCCTAAAACCTAGCGCAAAAGAGCTAATCTCAAACCTACAAAAAGATGGCAAAAAAATCCTTCTCATAAGCGGTGATAGGCAATGCGTGGTAGAATCTATCGCACAAAAATTAGGAATCACAAAATGGCACGCAAAGCTACTCCCAAATGATAAACTAGATATAATCCGCGCTCAAAAAAATGCCGTGATGATAGGCGATGGGCTAAATGACATTTTGGCATTGCAAAGCGCGGAGGTGGGCATCGCTATGGGAGGGGGATATAGCATCGCTATCGCCCAAAGCGATGTGGTGGTGCTAGATAGTAGTTTGGATGGCGTAGGCAGGGCGTTTGAAATCGCCAAAAACACCTACGCACGCATAAAGCAAAATCTAATCATAAGCCTTGTGTATAACGCACTTTTGATTCCGCTAGCACTTTGCGGGTTTATTATCCCCCTTGTCGCAGCACTAAGTATGAGCCTATCCTCCCTCATAGTAGTCGCAAACTCGATGAGGAAGTAAGATGCAAAAAAATAATGTCAAACGCTTGATAAACGCGCTTAAACATAGCCCACAAAAAGGACAAAAAATGTTTGTGGCAAAAAATGTTTGTGGTTGGTAGAGAAAATCTAAACGAAGAGATTTTAGAATGGGTTTTGAAAAAAGAGAGAAAAATCGCCATAGACATTTTAGAGACACAAAAAGCAACAAAGCTAGGGTTTAGATACCCTAAAGTCAAGCGCACCATATCAAGCTATGAGATAAAGCACGCCCTAAATCGCCACGCAAACAAAAATGAGAGTATCCCCCTCACTCTCACGCATATAAGCAAATGGATAGAATATGCTGACAAAGCAGATATATCGTTTGTAACAAAAGATAATCTAGGACAAGAAGTATTAGTAAGTGGCAGGCAAATCAACGGGTATTATGTAGTGGTAGAGAGTGTGCGTAAAAAAGCAAATGAGTTGGCATTTAAGACTATGTATTTTTCTAAGGGGAATCTATCAAAAAACAAGAGCTTTCAAACTGCTAAGGGCAAAGCCCCTCTAAGCCATTGAGTTATTAGCTCACACTTAGATTAGATAGCTTCTATTTGAAAGCTAGCGCAAATTATACATTCTCAATGCCAAAAAGTCAAATCTAGCAAACAAAGCCAAAAAGAAAAGTAGTAGCCTTATTTCCTTGCCTAAAACTTATTTTCCCCCCAAAATCGCGCTGATTTTTTCTACAAACACGCTATACACATCAAACAAAATATCCTCATATTCATTGTCAAATTCTTGGACTATCCATTCCATTTTTTCTTTGTAGGCGGATTTTTGGTTGGAGTGATTTTGGGTTTTTGCTAGAGAATTTAGCCGTTTTTTATACTCATTCATCTGCGCTACAAACGAGCTAGAATCCCTAGCTAGAGTTTTTTCCATCTCACCAAACTCCCTCTCAAGCCCCCATTGCCCTGCTTTATCTTTTGCCTTTTGTGCGTTGTCTTGCGTGTTTTTGGTGTGATATGCGCCCATTTCTTTGACATGCTCTTTTTTATCCTCAAACCGCCTATACAAAATCTCATAGTCTGTCCCGCTTAGATTTTTGGTTTTGTCTTTGTTTCTGCGCTCCGCTTCTATGGTGATGTTTAGCCTAGATTCTAGGTTGTTGATTTTGGTTTTGAAGTTGTTTTGGATTTCTTGTATTTGGGCGTTGATTTTGCTAGATTGCTCTGTGGGTTTGGCTAGCGATATGTTTGCCACAGAGGCGATACATAGCGCAAAAAGCGCGAAAATCTTGTAAGATTTTGCGATGAGTTGGTATGGGGATTTTGCTTTTATGTTTGGGCTTATTTTTGCCTTTGCTTTTAAAAATAGGGCGTTTTTTGTAAATTTTGTGAAGCGATTTTTGGCTAATGCGTTTTGTGAGGACTTTTTCATTGTTGCTCCTTTTTGCGCTATTTTTGCGTGGTTAGGTATTGGCTTTTTAGCTATGTTTTTGCATTTGCCAATCCACTAAGCCACAATAATACAAAAAAAAAAAAACGGCTTGTCAAGGGGTAAGCAAAAAATACAAAAATATTTTGAGATATTTTACTTGTGCCAAAGCTTTGTATGACAATGTTTTGCGCGTCATTGCGAGCGGATTTTGTAAAATCCGCGTGGGAATCTAATATGATTCTACTTTTTTGTTATTTTCTGTCATTGCGAGAATCGCGCTAGCGATTCGTGGCAATCTATAACCAAAAATTACAAAAAAGCGTTGTTTGGCAATTTTTCATTGTGGATTGCCACGCGCAATAAATTGCGCTCGCAATGACGCCCACCCCCTAGCCACCTCCACAAAAAAGAGGTGGAAAATGCAAAATCCACATTCGCAAAAAAATGCAATAAACACACAGAAAAAAATACAAAAAAAAGACACAAAAAACGCAATAAACACAAAAAAAACGCAGAAAGAAAACATACAAAAAACACACAAAAATACAAAAACACAGAATAAATACACAAAAAAAAACAGAAAACACAAATAAAAAATCCATAGCTTCCCACGATTTTGGCAAGTCAAAATCTAGCAATGACAACATTTCTTGTCATATTTCGTGTTTTTGTTCCGCGTTTTTTTTTTTTTTTGGTAAAATTCAACATTTTTTGCGAAATGTATAGATTTGGCATATTTATTGCAAACAAAAAGCCTTTATCGCTAAAAAGTCAAAATCTAATCAAAATCAAGCATAAAACACCAAAATCTAAACCAAAAGGACAGACATTGAAATCTAAAACAAAATCAAAATCAAAATCTATTTTGAGCGTTTATAGAGCAGTCGCATTTTTTTGCCTACTAAGCGGGCTAAGCATCGCTAATGGGTATAAATTTATCGGTGGCGTGGGCGTAGCAGGCGGAGGCAAGCTAGTGGCAAATGGCGTAGATATAGGCTGGCTAAATTTCACAAATGGCGTGCCGCTTGCGGCTTCTTTTGGCGGGAAAAGTCGCATACGATATATCAGCGTAGATACTAATAACACCATAGACATTATGCTAGTGGGGCTAAATGATAATGAACTTGTCATCGATGATTTTGACAAAAAAAGTATAGGCAGGGTAAATATCATCACGACTATACCTGATAAAGTGTATGTAAATGGCGATTATGCGCAAGGCAAAATCACTATCAATGGACAAGCTGCTGGAGGTATAAAAGGTCCAGTGCGCACCAACACAGAAACCCTCATAGACAAAGCCTACACGGGTGCGGGTTATTATAAAATGGATAATTCTAAACTAACCATAAAAGAGGTTGTAGCAGGGGTAAATGGAGGAAAAGAAAACTTTTTCAAAATCGATACCAATGGTAAAGAAGTAGAAATCATCATACAAAATAAAGAACACGAAAAATATGTCATAGTAGATAATTTACCCTACACACAATGGCTAGCACAAAAGCAAACTTCAAACAAAAGCAACTCCCCCACAAATAGCACAAATTCTACAAACCCGAGCAATGCAAACGCGCTAAATTCTCAAACCATAACCCTAAATAACCTACTCTCACAGCGAAAATCCTATACCAACCTTGCCAAAATCGCCGATACCAACACGATGCTAATCTATAATATGCTACATAATTACGAGGGGACATATTTAGCCTATGATTATGGATTGGCAAATACCATTAGCGTAGGGGCATTTCAAAACGGATTTTTTGCGAGATACTACACCAAACAAAAGTTAAATGAATCTGGGCAGGAATACGGCTATGACATAGGGCTAAAGTTTCGTAGCAAATGGACAAAGGCAAATCTATATTACAGCGATTATTTTCAACGCTCCGTTGTGGCTTCGTTTGGGCTAAAAAAAGATTTTAGCTTTGGGCTAGGGGATAATTTTGCCCTGCTACTTACCCCCTCCATAGAGGCAAACTATGCTTATACCCTCCAAAAAGACTATATCCCGCAAAATCATCTAGGGTTTTTCAATGCTGGTGTGGAAGCAGGCGTGCGACTATGGCGCACTACTTTGCTAGCAAAAGCGAGCGCAGGGCTAGCCAAAAACTCACTAAAAAGTATTTCGCTTGATAATGGTGCGTTTAGCTATGAGCCAAGTTTCATCAAAAATGTATATTCGCTAGGCGTGGGAGTATCCCAAAGACTTTTTGGCGGACTAGAAATCGCAGCGGAGGCTGGCTATGTGTATCTAGATAAGCAGTTTTGGGAAAAAGGGCAACTAAAATCAGGCGTTTTTCACGCAAATGCGATGATAATCTATCGCTTTAGAAGCAATCGATTTGACAATATAATGGGCTATTATGATGATGAGGGGCAGTATGTAAAATCTAGCAAAAAGGACAAATACGGCAGAAAAATGAGAAAATCAAAAGTAAGTAGGGAATAAGATGGGCTTTGTCATTGGGAGCAAGACTTGCAAGGTAATAGATTGCCACGCAAGTCTTGTGTTTTGCTCGCAATGACGAGTATTCCCCCTCCCATTGCGGAGGGGGCTAGGGGGTGGGTAGATTCCAAAAAATCGTGGCAATCCAACTTCTTGTCATATTGAGCGCGAAATATCTCTGTTTGAATTTTAGAGATACTTCGTTTTTTGCAAAGCCTCCGTATGACAATGTTAGTTCGTCATTGCGAGAATCGCGCTAGCGATTCGTGGCAATCTATAACCAAAAATTACAAAAAAGCGTTATTTGGTAATTTTTTATTGTGGATTGCCACGCATTGCGTTGCAATGCTCGCAATGACAGAAGCTACCCCCTCCCATTGTGGAGTTGCCACTTTCCCCCCTCCCTTGCGGAGGGGGCTAGGGGGTGGGTAAATCCCAAAAAATAGTCATTGCGAGCGGATTTTGCAAAATCCGCGTGGCAATCTATGTTTTGTCATACTTAAGATTTTTGCAAAAAAGCGAAATGTCTCTAAATCCACAATGTAAATAGAGATATTTCGGTTTCTTGCGAAACCTCAATATGACAATGTTGCTTAGTCATTGCGGGATTTTGCGACTTTGTAAGAAGTCGCAAAATCGTGGCAATCCAACTTCTTGTCATATTGAGCGCGAAATATCTCTGTTTGAATTTTAGAGATATTTTGTTTTTTGCAAAGCCTCCGTATGACAATGTTAGTTCGTCATTGCGAGAATCGCGCTAGCGATTCGTGGCAATCTATAACCAAAAACTATAAAAAAGCGTTATTTGGTAATTTTTTATAGTAGATTGCCACGCATTGCGTTGCAATGCTCGCAATGACAGAAATTACCCCCTCCACTTGCGGAGTTGCCACTTTTCCCCCTCTGCAAGGGAAGGTGGGATTGCTTGTCATATCGAGGTTTTACAAGAAACAGAGATAACCCTAAAAACCAACAAACGAAAGCAAAATCTAGCGTGTGGATTTGAAATATCAAACGCAATCTATGCAAAAAAGCATAGTCAATAAAATAAACAAACTGTGAAAGTAAAATGGGGCTAATATGAAAAAGTCGCTTTTTTTATTATTGATAAACATTGTTGTGGATTTTGCAAATGCTAACTTATGTGGTGCAAGCGCAACACGGAATAGCGCAAACCTTGTTTGTGCAAATGGACAATGTATCATAAGTGGAGATGGTAATTGTGCAGTGTCCTCCATAAACGCAGATACGCTAATCGTGCGAAATATCAGTGGGACGCCAAATGCTCATAACAAAATTGTCCTTACGATTCGGGTTGGTGATACTTCTACCAATAAAATCAACAAACTCATCATCGATAGTAGTGGCACTTCAAGTGGTAGAGTAACAGAATTTTGGATAACATCAAGCAGTGGGACCAGCTATAGAGCCAAATTGGAAGTGGGTAGTGTGGAAAAAGGCAATAATGCTGGGAATAATCCACCTGAAGTGTTTTTAGAAGGCAATAGCTCTCTCACAAACAAAGATGGCACAGATAATATAAAAGTGCTAGTAGGAGGAGTAACAATCCAAAAACCCGGGCGAGGCAATACCTCAAGCTCTGGTAG